>DATKGY010000052.1:0-3825 GCA_035510535.1 Patescibacteria group bacterium | reverse complement strand
TTAGAATTTCAGTCCTCCTTCCCTTGCGCCTTCGGCGACTGCTTTTACCCGACCATGATATCTATATGCGCCTTTATCGAAAACGACGGCGGTGACTTTTTTCGCTGCTGCTTTTTTGGCAATTAAAAGCCCTATTTCTTTAGCCCGGCCGCTTTTGTTGGTTTTATCCGCCAACTTTAATTCCTGCTCCGATGCGCCGGTTAAAGTTTGCTTTTTAACATCATCAATAATCTGGGCATAGATGTGTTTGTTTGACCTAAAAACCGACAATCTTGGTTTTACCGCGGTGCCTTGGACTTTGGCTCGGATTCTGGTTTTTCTTCTTTCTACTCTATTTTTGATATTCATATGTTTATTTTACGGCTCCTCCTACCGCTTTGGCTGCTTTTCCGACTTTTCTTCTGACTCGTTCACCGACGTATTTTATCCCTTTGCCTTTGTATGGTTCCGGCGGCCTGATAGCCCGAACTTTTGCCGCGGTATCGCCGACCAAAGTTTTGTCAATTCCGGAAATGGTGATGACATTTTCTTCGACCGCAAAAGTAATGCCTTGTTCAACTTTAACAACCACCGGATGAGAAAAGCCTAAAGACAAAGTCAGAGTATTACCCACCGCTTGCGCTCTGTAACCGACTCCCGATAACTCTAATTTTTTCTCAAACCCTTCGAAAACTCCTTTAACTAAATTATTAAGAATAGAACGGGTTAATCCAAACAAAGCGTTGGTTTCCGAATCGTTTTTCTTTTCCTGACTAACGATAATCTGGCCATCGGCAACTGCTATTTTGATGCCGGCCGGAATTACGAATGACAGCTCGCCTTTCGGACCACTGACCTTGGCTTTATTCCCTTCTAAAACGACACTGACACCTTCTCTTAAGATAACCGGTTTTTTTGCAATTTTTGACATATTATTTTACCAAATAGCGAAGAGTACCTCTCCGCCCAATCCTTTCTTGCTGGCATCCAGCGCTGTCATAACTCCTTGGCTAGTTGAAACAACTACTTTTCGTCTACCCCTTTTGCCGATTTCCAAAATTCTTTTGGCCGGATAATAAACTCTTAAGGACGGTTTTGAAATTACTTCCACATCCGTCATCACCGGCAATCTGTCATCATAACCAATTACTGCTTTTAATTCTTTTTTGCCGTCTTTTCCCTCTTCTTTAATACTTTCCAGAAATCTTTCTTTGACCAAAACTTTGCCGATTTCTCGGTTGATGTTTGAGAAAGGAAGTATAACCTCTTTTCTTTTGGAAAGAGCGCTGTTCTTAATTCTAATAATAAAATCCGCGATTAAATAATTCATATTAAATTACCAAGTTGATTTAACTACTCCCGGTAATTCTCCTTTCAAGGCCAATTCTCGAAAACAAATTCGGCAAACTCCAAACCTGCGCATATACGCGCTGGATCTTCCGCAAATAGCGCAAATGTTTTTTTCTCTGGTTGAGAATTTCTGTTTCTTGTTAAATTTAACTACGTTTGATTTTTTGGCCATATTATTTTTGGAAAGGCATTCCTAGTGCCTTTAATAGGGCTAATCCTTGTTCATCGTTTTTGGCTGTCGTTGTGATTGAAATTGCCAACCCCTGCGCTTTATCTTGCTTGCTTGGGTCAATCTCCGGAAAAACCGTACTCTCGGCAAATCCAAATGTATAGTTGCCGTGTCCGTCAAAACTGTTTGTCTTGACTCCATGAAAATCCCGCAGTCTCGGAAAAACAATTGTAACTAATTTTTGATAAAAATCATACATCCTTTTTCCTCTTAAGGTCACCACTAAACCGATTTCTTCTCCTTCTCTTAATTTAAAAGCGGAGATGGATTTTTTGGCTTTTGTCACCTTCGGCTTTTGACCGGTGATTAAGGATAATATTTCCGCCGCCTTTTCCATATTCTTTTTGTCGGCAACCGCGTCTTTAACTCCCATGTTAACAACAATTTTACTAAGCATTGGCACGGCATGGAAGTTTTTAATTCCCAATTCCGTTTCTAATTTTTTTGCAATTTCGCTTTTATATTTTTCTTGTAACGTATTCATTTTAGATTTCTGCCTCACATTTCTTACAGATTCTCGATTTGACGTTTTTTTCAATTCGGTATCCGACTCTGGTTTCTTTATGGCATTTCGGACAAACCAGAATGACATTTTCCTCCGGCAATGGTTTTGTCAAAGTCACAATTTCTGAAGGCTTGGTTTGCGAACGCGCCTTCAGATGCCTTTTGTAAAGGTTGACACCATTAACCAAAATTTTACCCATTTTTGGAAAAACCTGCTCTATTTTCCCGGTCTTTCCTTTATCTTTTCCTCTGACAACTTTAACGTTATCACCTTTTTTTAATTTCATATTAAACGACCTCCACTGCCATACTGGCTATTTTTGCAAAACCTTTATCTCTGATTTCTCTGGCAATCGGCCCGAAAATTCTGGTACCTCTTGGGTTTTTATCTTTGGCGTTATCAATGACAACTCCCGCGTTATCGGAAAACCTGATGTATGAACCGTCTGCTCTTTTATGTTCTTTTCGAGCTCTTACCAAAACCACTTTGACAATTTCGCTTTCCTTAACCTGACCGGTTGGGATGGCCTGTTTAACAACGCAGTTTAAGACATCACCGATATAACCAAACTTTCTTTTTGAGCCGCCAAAAACATGGATAACCTGCAAAACTCTTGCCCCTGAATTGTCCGCGGCTTTTAACATTGTTCGATGCTGAATCATATTATTTAACTACCTCCATTACTTTAAAGAATTTTCCTTTTGACATCGGCTTTGTTTCGGCAATTTTTACTTTTTGTCCCAAAACCAATTCTAAACCGGCCGTATCGGCCTTATATTTTTTGCTTCTTCGCAAAAGTTTTTTATACAACGGGTGTGGAGTTCTTCTGACAACTTCCACAACCGCCGTCTTATTCATTTTTAAAGAAACTATTTTGCCTTCAAATGTTTTCATTAAATACTTAGCTCCTTTTCTTTCAAAGCTGTTTTTATCAACGCTATTTCTTTTCTCTTCCAGAAAATAAGTCTGGTATTTTTAAGTTTATTTTGTTTTAAATCCAACATTAAATCCAATAATGCCGCTTTTGCTTCCTTAAGCGCTTTTCTTAATTCCTTATCGCTTTTTGTAAAGATTTCTTTTTTGTCTTTAGTTTTCATATATTAACTTTCTTTTGAAACCATACTCGTTTTAACATTCAATTTTTGCGCCGCCAGTCTTAATGCGGCTTTAGCGATATCACTGGTAACGCCACCCATTTCAAATAAAATTCTTCCCGGCCTAACCGGTGCCACGAATTCATAGACATCGCCTTTTCCGCTGCCCATTCTGGTTTCCGCCGGTTTATGAGTAATTGGCTTATCCGGAAAAATTCTAATCCAAACCCGGCCGCCTCTTTGGGTATAATGAGTAATGGCTCGTCTGGCCGCTTCTATTTGTCTCGATGTGACCCAAGCCGTTCCTTCGCTCATCAAGCCATATTCTCCAAAAGAAATCGTTGTCCCGGCTGTTGCGTTACCTTTCATTGTTCCTCTCTGTTGCTTTCTGTATTTTGCTCTTTTTGGTACTAACATATTATTATCCTGAGTTTAACCGAATGGATTAGCTTTCCTCCGGTCTATTAATCCAGACTTTTACTCCGATGTAGCCTTTTTTTGTCAGGGCCGGCGTACTGGCATAATTAATATTGGCCCGAATTGTTGATAATGGCACTGTTCCTTGCTGAATTTTTTCCCGTCTGCCAATTTCCGCCCCGCCGATTCTTCCCGACAAAACAATTCTTACTCCTTTGGCGCCAGAGCCCATTACTTTTTCCGCGGTTGAG
>DATKGY010000051.1:0-72688 GCA_035510535.1 Patescibacteria group bacterium | reverse complement strand
GGAAGAAGCCAATGACTACCGCTACTTCCCAGAGCCGGATATACCCCCGATTAGGTGGACAGAAAAACAAATTGAAAAACTTAATAATTCACTTCCGGAACTTCCTGACCCAAGACTGGCTAGATTTCAGAAAGAATACGGACTATCTGAATATGATGCTGAAATTTTAACTAAAGAGGTAGCTCTTGCGGACTATTTCGAGCGGGCTGTTAAAGATTCTCAAAGCAAAATTACTCCAAAACAAATTGCCAATTACATTATCAATAAAAAAATTGACACTGATAAGATTCTTCCGGCAAAATTAGTAGAAGACATCATTCAAGCAAACAAAACCAATGAGGTTGATTTCGACGAGCTGAGAACGGTTGTACGAAAAGTCCTTAAAGACAATCCAAAAATTGCCGAAGATTATAAAAATGGTAAAGAATCAGTCATTCAATTTGCAATCGGCCAGGTAATGTATATAATCAAGAAGAAAATCGATACAAATATCGTTAGGCAATTAATTTTGGAGGAACTAAAATGAACGGAGAACCAGGTACGCCAATCGAAATGACAGGAAGTACGCCTCCCCCCGCAAGAGCTAAAGGGCTTAGAGACGTTATTAAAAGTGCCCAAGAGATTGAGTCTAAAAGGGTTAAGGAAAGACCAAACGAAAGTAGAGTTCTTACCAGAAAACATGCGGTAGCTGCTGCAATGTTGGAGCATCAAACGAATAAATTAAAAAAAGCAGAAGTTGATGCGGATCATGACTCCCTTACGGGATTACTTAATAGAAGAGGCTTCGAAGAAGTTTTTCCCCGCGAAATTGCTATAATCAACCGATTGCACGTTAAAGAAGACGAATCTGGCGTCGGCCACCAAGACTCTAAAGCTTCAGTGTTATTTTTAGATATTAACAAATTTAAAGAGGTAAATGATCTTATCAGTCATGATGCTGGAGATGCACGTTTAGTAGAATTTGCTAAGATACTTCAAGCTTCAGTTAGGAAATCTGACATCGTAGTTAGATGGGGCGGCGATGAATTCTTAATAGTACTCCCTGGAAACGATCTTGCTGCTTCTAAGATATATTGGGAAAGTAGGCTTAAACGCATGCTTACAGACGGTAAATTCCTAGTTAGTGTTGGCTTATGCGAAATAGATCCTAAATTTCCTCAGGCTTCGCTGTCCCTTGCAGACGAACTCCAAAAACAGGCAAAAAATATTTCAAGAGCAAATTCCGACAGCACCCAATTGGTCCCTGCTGAGCAATAAACTATGGCCGACTTTGTACACCTACACAATCATAGCGAATTTTCTTTATTAGATGGTCTTTCAAAGGTTAAAGACATGGCTAAACGCGCCAAGGATTTGGGCATGAACGCCATTGCTATCACAGATCACGGTAACATGTATGGCGCAATCTCTTTTTATAAAGCTTGTCTGGAAGCAGGAATAAAACCCATCATTGGTGCCGAAATCTACGTTAGTAAACGGACAAGACACGATAAAGAAGCCGGCGTTGACTCCGATTCAAATCACTTAGTATTGTTGGCAAAAGATCTTCAGGGATACAAAAACTTGATGAAAATTATTTCCATCGCCAACCTTGAAGGTTACTATTATAAACCGCGAACCGACATGCAGCTTTTAAGAGAACACCACGAAGGTTTAATTTGTCTTACTGCCTGTTTAGGAGGATTTGTTTCCGAACCATTAATGAGCAACCAACAGGAAACAGCCGAAAAACGGGCAAAGGAGCTAAATGAAATCTTCGGTCAGGGAAATTTCTATCTGGAACTGCAAAAACACGTTAATCTACCTGATCAGGAAGTTTTGAATGCGAAATTGATAGAGATGTCGAAGAAATTAGGTATTCCTCTAGTCGCTACAAATGATAACCACTATGTGCACGATACCGACGCAGATGCCCAAGAAGCACTACTTTGCATTCAAACCCAAACTACCGTTGATACCAAAGGCCGGAAACTTTCAATGATCTCCTCTCCTGATTTTTATATTAAATCGCCTGAAGAAATGACCGGTTTGTTTGTCCAAACGCCGGAGGCAATTGAAAATACGGTCAAAATCGCCGCAATGTGCAACGTAGAAATCCCTTTGGGTAAATGGATTATGCCAATTTTGGAAGTACCCGATGGTAAAACGGCGGCCGAGTTTATTCAAGTTAAAGTTACCGAAGGCTTAAAGAAAAGATACAAAACAGTCACTAAGGAAATTACCGACAGAGCCGATTATGAACTGTCTATTATTCTTAAAAAGGGCTATGAAACATATATTTTAATTGTGGCCGATTTTGTCAACTGGGCCAAAGCGCAGGGAATAACCGTTGGTCCGGGAAGAGGTTCCAATGCCGGCTCAATTGTTTCTTATGCTTTAAGCATCTCCGATATTGATCCCTTATATTTTAAATTGCCTTTCGAAAGATTTCTAAATCCGATGCGGCCTTCTCCTCCAGATATTGACTTAGATTTTGCGGATAATCGGCGCGATGAAGTTATTGAATATGTCACCGAAAAATACGGCCGCGATAAAGTTGCCCAAATTATTACTTTTGGGACTATGGAAGCCAGGGGCTCGGTTAGAGACATCGGAAGGGTTTTGGGCTATCCTTACGCTATCCCCGATCGTATTTCAAAAATGATTCCGCCCGGCTGGCAAGGTCATGCAATGACTATTGATAAAGCGCTAGAACAGAGTCCGGAACTTAAGATTGCCTACAGTATTGAAGAAGATACCCGTAAAATCTTAGATTTAGCCAGGAAAGTCGAAGGCGTGGCGCGCCACGCATCGGTACACGCCGCCGGTGTGGTTATCGCCGATAAAGATATTACCGAGTACACGCCTCTACAAAGAGAGTCTAACGGTGACAAAATTATCACCCAATATGATATGTATTCTATTGGTGCTGATTACGACGGCGTCGGACTTTTAAAAATGGACTTTCTGGGACTTCGCAATTTGACTATTATTCAGGAGAGTTTAAGATTTATTCAGGCCAATCAAGGCAAAACAGTTGATTTTTCCACAATTCCGTTTGAGGACGTAAAAACATACGAACTTTTGGCCTCAGGTGAAACAACCGGCATTTTTCAGCTGGAATCTCCCGGAATGAGGCGGTATATCAAAGAGTTAAAACCAACCACAATTTTTGATTTACAAGCGATGGTGGCGCTTTACCGACCCGGTCCGATGGCTAATATCCCGGAGTTTATAAAGCGGAAGAATAATCCGAAACTAATTAAATATCCTGATCCAAGGCTGGAAGATGTTTTAAAAGAATCTTATGGCATCATCACCTTTCAGGATGATCTTTTATTAACCGCTATCAAAGTGGCCGGATACTCATGGTTGGAAGCAGACAAATTAAGAAAAGCCGTCGGTAAAAAGATTGCCTTGGAAATGAAAAAAGAACACGACCACTTTGTGCAAGGCTGCGTTGACAATGGCATGCAAAAACCAAAGGCTGAGGTATTATGGACGCTTTTTGAACCTTTTGCCGGTTACGGTTTTGGGAAGGCTCACGCCGCCTGTTACGCCACAATTGCTTTTCGTACCGCTTATTTAAAAGCGCATTATTCCGTTGAGTTTATGACCGCACTTCTAACCGCCGAATCCAGGGGCACAACTGGGCCGGTAAAAAATGAAAAAATTGCCCAGGCGGTGGCAGAATGTAAAAGACTAAAAGTTCAGGTTCTTCCTCCCGATATTAACAAATCGGACGAAGATTTTTCAATTGAGGAAGGCACGAGAATTCGGTTCGGACTTTCGGCAATTAAAAACGTCGGTACGGCAGCAATTAAAAACATAATTGAAAACAGAGCCAACGGAGATTTCAAATCTTTTGAGGACTTTTGTACCAGAGTTGAACTTAGCACTATTAATAAAAAGACTATGGAGAGTTTAATTAAGGCCGGCGCTATGGATTTATTCGGTAAAAGGGCGCAGCTTTTAATCGATTTTCCTGACATTGTCGACACTTCGACCAAAAAGAAAAAACAAGGAGTTAAAGGTCAAACGAGTTTATTTGGAGACGAAGTAAATCTTGACGCTTCACCAAAATCATCCGCTAAGGATTTTGAGGACTTTACCTCCGATGAAAAATTGGCTTTTGAAAAAGAGTTTTTGGGCCTCTATCTCACAGCTCATCCACAACTTGATAATTTAATGCGGATTAAGGGAGTCATTACTCATGAAATTGAACTTCTTGAAGAAGAAAAAGAGCAAACCGTTGTAACTGTTGGCGGTATTGTGGAAGCCGTCAGGCGTATTTTTACTAAAAAATCCGGCAAAGAGATGGCTTTCGTGACAATCGCCAACGAAAACGGCATCACTTTGGAATGCGTAGTTTTCCCTAAGATATTTGATATCTACAAAAGCTTCCTGGTTAAAGAAAGCGTCATCTTAATTGATGGAAAAATTGATTCCAAAAATGAAAAACCTGTCATCATCGCTGAAAAAATCCGGGGAATTAGAGATTTTTCTTCTTGACTTGGGAGGCTTTATTTTATCTATTCCAGGGGTAGACAGGTTGTCTGTTTTGATCTCTAGCTACAACAATTCCGACAATTCCAGTCTGCGTAAAAGTAAGCTCTCCGCCTTCGGTAATTTTTTCTCTCCACGTTCCATCTTCAATTGTTCCTTCAAGCATTTCAAACTCATATTTTTTATCATCAATTACCAACTCTCTTGGCCCACGGAAAGGAAGTTCAGGAGTAACTTTTTTAAGAGCTTCTCTTAGAAATCCAAAAGTTCTATTTGCTTTGTCTTCATGACCTTCAGTTTGTCCGTGTCCACCATAAGACATTGTCCAAGCGGGTTCTCCGTTATAGTAAACAGTGGTCATACCAGGCGCTCTAAAATATCCCGTATAACTATCTCTTAAGTAAAATCCTTGTTGTGGAATTGCTCCAGGAGTTTCTTGTTTTGGATATTCCAAATCTTTATATCCAGGACGTTGTGCAGGTACTTCTTTCCCTTCTCCTGCCCAAGTTACAAGATTTGCTTTTACGATAAATTGAGATAAATCTTTAAGCCAAGCTTGTTTTTTTGCTTCTTGCTCAGCTGCTGTTCTCACTTCAAGACTCATAACAATTGAATTATATCACAAAAGATTCATTGAAAATATGTTTTTCTTCTTGACTTGAGCTTGGGTTATCTTTAAAATAAAGAGGATGGTTTCATTTGCAGCAGAACCTATTTTTTCTTTGGGCTTTTTTAAGGTCACCAATTCACTACTAGATACTTTTCTCGTAGATGGGTTGTTGATAGGCCTGATTGTCGCAATCAACAAAAAGATTTCTTTAATTCCGGGTATGTTACAAAACGTAATTGAATGGGTGATTGAAGCGTTCTATGAAATAACCGAATCCGTTGCTGAAGAAAGAGCATCAAGAATATTTCCCTACCTAATGAGTTTTTTTCTTTTTATTTTGCTGGCCAACTGGAGTGGACTTATTCCGGGGATTTCCGCTATTGGACTCAAAGAGGGGCACACCATTGTTCCTTTTTTTCGCCCCGCCACCAGCGATCTTAACACGACACTAGGTTTAGCTTTAATATCTCTTGTTGCAACCCACGTTATGAGTATCAGAGTCACCGGCATTAAAGATTATCTGGGTCGTTACATCTCTTTGAATCCCCTGAACCTCTACATTGGTGTTCTTGAAGCCGTCGGAGAAATAGTTAAAGTAGTTTCGCTCTCATTCCGTCTTTTCGGTAACATTTTCGCGGGTGAGATAGTGCTAGGAACAGTTTCAACGATTTTTGCTGTTTTATTTCCTATCCCATTCTTAATGCTGGAGGTCATTGTCGGACTAGTACAAGCTTTAGTATTCGCAATGTTAACAATGGCCTTTATGGCAGTCTTGACAACACCTCATCATCACGAAGAGGCTAAGGAGGTGATTAGGAAATGAATATAACGTTCGGTGTAACCGGAGGTTTAATTATCGCTATCGGAGGACAAATGGCGGCACTGGCTATCGGTATAATCGGTGGGAAGGCTATGGAAGCCATCGGCCGAAATCCTGAAGCAACCGGCAAAATATTACCAGCCATGCTTTTGGGAATGGCATTCGCGGAAGCAATCGCAATTTATTCTTTGATTTTAGCTTTCATAAAGTAAGCTTATGGAAATATTGAAAAACTTTGGGGTCGACCCAATTTTGTTGGGCGCCCAAATTATAAATTTCTTAATCATATTTTATTTGCTCAAACGCTTTCTGTATAAGCCGGTTTTAGGCATGCTTAAAAAGCGGGAAGATAAAATCAAGGAAGGAATTAAGCAGGCGGAAGAAGCAAGAGTTACGCTTGAAAGAACGCTTGAGCAGGAAAAAATGATTTTTGCCAAAGCGCACGAGGAGACAAAGTCATTGATAGCCGACGCTAAAACACAAGCGCTAGAAGTTTCCAAAGAAGTAGAAGAAAATACCAAAAAACAGGCGGAAAAAATACTGCTGGACGCCAAAGCGCAGATAGAACAGGACGCAAAGCGTATAGAAACGGAGCTCGGAGAAAAAATTAGTATTTTAGCTAAGGAAATGCTGGAGAAATCATTACAAGGAGTTTTTGGGGAAAGAGAACAAAAACAAATACTGGAAAAAGCGCTTAAAAATATCAAAAAGGCAAATTAATTATGACGACAAAGCAAATAAAACAATTGGCAATAACCAGCTACTCAGGAAACTTATTGGACGGGAAAAGAGTCTCTCGGATTACAAAACTGTTAAACAGAACCCAGCTTAAGCGATATATTAACTTTTTAAAAAACCTTGAGAAAGCTAAAACAGTGAAAGTAATTATGTCGGACATGAATACTAAAAGCGCACTGACAAAAGAACTTGGAGCCATATTCCGAGGCAAAAGACTGGAGTTTTCCGAGGACAAATCGCTTATTGCAGGAATAAAATTGGTTGATAATGACATTATCTATGATTTTAACCTTAAAAATACTTTCGAAAATTTGGTATCATATATAAATAACTAAGAATGAACAGCTCTGAAGAAATTATTAAGCAATTAGAGAAAAAGCTGACCAGCTTTACGACCGACGGCGCTTCTAAGAATATCGGTGTTGTCGAAAAAAATACCGACGGCGTGATTGTCGCCTCCGGTCTATCCAAAGCGATGATGGCCGAGCTGGTTATTTTTGATAAGGGCGCCCAAGGCGTTGTTTTAAATTTGGATGAAGATTATTGCTCGATTATCCTTTTGGATAAATCCACCGACATTAAAGAGGACGACACGGTTAAAACTACCGGTATACTTTTAAGTATCGAGGTTTCGGAAAACTTGATTGGTAGGATCGTCGGGACTTTGGGAGATCCGCTCGACGGGAAACCAAAAATTAAAGGCGGTAAACACATGCCGCTGGAGCGAATTGCCGCCGGAGTTATCCAAAGAGAACCGGTTAATACACCGGTTAAAACGGGTATTAAGGCGATTGATACGATGATTCCAATCGGCCGCGGGCAGCGGGAACTGATTATCGGCGACCGCGGAATTGGTAAAACCGCCATTGCGATTGACACGATAATCAACCAAAAACAAGCCAGTAAAATTAAAGGCGCAAAACCGATGATTTGTGTTTACGTCGCTATCGGCCAAAAACAAAGTACTATCGCCCAGGTAGTGGAAAAATTAAGGGAAACCGGTGCGATGGATTACTCAATTGTCGTCGTCGCTTCCGCTTCCGATCCGGCAGCATTACAATACCTTGCGCCATATGCCGGCGTGGCAATTGCCGAATACTTTATGGAGAAAGGTCAGGATGTTTTGGTTGTCTATGATGATTTAACTAAACACGCCTGGGCTTACCGGCAGATTTCCTTGGTTTTAAGACGGCCCGCAGGAAGAGAAGCATATCCTGGCGATATTTTCTATCTCCACTCCAGACTTTTGGAAAGAGCCGTTAAGATGAATAAGCAAAACGGCAATGGCTCAATTACGGCTTTACCAATTATTGAAACTCAAGCCAATGACATTTCCGCCTATATCCCAACTAATGTCATCTCGATTACCGACGGGCAGATCTTCTTACAGCCTGATCTATTTAACGCCGGAATAAGACCGGCGATTGATGCCGGCAACTCGGTTTCCCGTGTCGGTGGAAGTGCACAAACATCCGCAATTAAATCTTTGTCGGGTAAAATGCGGTTGGAACTGGCGCAATATAATAACTTAGCCGCTTTTGCCCAGTTTGGCAGTGAACTTGACGAAGCCACCACCAAACAGCTGGAAAGAGGAAAACGAACCGTCGAAATTCTTAAACAACCGCAATACGGACCTTTGCCTGAAGCCTTAGAATACTTAAGCATCTGGCTGGTAACTAGTGGGACTTTGGATGATGTCGCAATTGAAGATGTTTCGCGTTTTGAAACGGAATTCCACGACTATATGCGGCGCAAAGAACAAAAGCTATTAGACGAGCTATCAACCGGACAGAAACCTTCCGAGGATTTATTAAAGAAAATTGAAAAAGCAGCCGAAGGATTTAAAAAAAGTTTTTCTTAAACTATGGCAACATTACTAATTTTAAAAAGAAGAATGAAAACGGCGAGTAACGTTTCTAAAACAACCAAGGCGATGCAAATGATTGCAGCGTCAAAGCTTAAAAAGGCTCAAGACGGTGCTGAATCCTCAAAACCATACGTTGAGAAGCTTGATTATTTATCCAAAGCCTTGGAACAAAGAGTTGACAAAGAAAACTTTCATCAATATATGATTCCCCATGAAGACATTAATGCAAAATTATTAATTGTCATTTCTCCCGACAAGGGCCTTTGCGGAGGCTTGGTCACAAACCTGATCAGGGAGATTTTGCATTATAGTAATGCCGGCAAAACTTATTACATTACCATTGGGAAAAAAGCGGAAAGAGCAGTGGCGTCACTCAATAAAGAAGTGGTGGCATCTTTTCCTTTTGGCACTACCCTACCCCAGTTTGAAATGGTCTTCCCTATCGCCAAGATTGTTGACGAATATTTTTTGGGTAAAAAAGTTTCCGAAGTAACAATTTTATCCACAAAGTTCACGAGTGTTTTCTCCCAAGTTCCGGAACTGAATACACTTCTTCCGGTCAAACTGGCAGAAAAAGCCGAAGCGGGAAAATCAACGACTCTTTTTGAGCCAAACGTTGATGCTCTTCTTCCGGCCCTTTTACAACATTATCTGGAAATGGTAATATATCAAAGCTTGCTCGAAAGTTATGCTTCAGAACAAGCAGCACGGATGATTGCGATGAAAAACGCCACCGACAACGCCTTAGATATCATTTCCGAGCTTAGGCTTGAATACAACAAGACCAGACAGGAAAAAATTACCAACGAACTTTTGGACATCACAGGGGGTTCACAAATCGCTTATGAGTAAAAATCAAACAGGAATTGTTATTGGCATTCAGGGACCGGTCGTTAATGTAAGATTTGAAGGACAAACGCCGCTGATTCACGAGGCGCTGGAGATTGAACTTTCCGGCAAAGGTAAATTGGTGCTGGAAACGGCACTGATTATCGGCGATAACGAAGTCAAGGCTTTAGCCATGGGCTCAACCGACGGACTAACACGGGGCATGACGGTGAAAAGAACTTTTAATCCGGTAATGGTTCCTGTTGGCTTAAAAACCTTAGGTAGACTTTTTAATGTCTTGGGCGAACCAATTGACGGTGAAAAATTTGACCGGACAGCAAAAGATGTCAGCTTGGAGCCAATCCATAAAAATCCACCGCTGTTAATTGACCAGGAAACAAAACCGCAAATCTTGGAAACCGGCATTAAAGTCATTGATTTAATAGCACCATTTACTAAAGGAGGAAAAACCGCCGTTTTCGGAGGAGCCGGAGTCGGTAAAACCGTTATCATTAAAGAGCTTATCAGAAACATTGCCGAAGAATACAAGGGCCACTCGGTTTTTGCCGGAGTAGGAGAAAGAACCAGGGAGGGAAACGATTTATGGCTGGAAATGAAAGAAGCCAAAGTTTTGGATAAAACCGTCATGGTTTTCGGGCAAATGAATGAACCGCCAGCCAATAGACTAAGGGTTGCTCTAACCGCTTTAACAATGGCCGAGTACTTCCGCGATGTTAAACACGAAGACGTGCTACTTTTTATTGACAATATTTTCCGTTTTGCACAAGCAGGAAGTGAAGTATCGGCACTTTTAGGTAGAATGCCATCGGCTGTCGGTTATCAGCCGACACTTGCTTCGGAAATGGGCGAAGTTCAGGAAAGAATTACTTCAACTAAAAACGGCTCAATCACTTCGGTTCAGGCGGTTTATGTTCCGGCTGACGATTATACGGACCCGGCGCCGGTTACAGTCTTTGCCCATTTGGATGCCACCGTTGCCTTGGAAAGATCAATCGTCGAGCAAGGTATTTATCCGGCCGTAGATCCCTTGAGTTCGACATCAAGGATATTGGACCCCAATATTGTCGGTCAAGACCACTACGACGTCGCCAGAGGCGTACAAAAGGTGCTACAGAAGTATAAAGATCTGCAAGATATTATTGCTATTTTGGGCATTGATGAGCTTTCAGACGAAGATAAATTGACTGTTGCAAGAGCTAGAAAAATCCAGAAGTTTTTAAGCCAACCGATGTTTGTCGCCGAAGTTTATACCGGAACTCCGGGCAAATACGTCAAAACCGAAGATACGGTCCGGGGATTTAAGGAAATCTTGGAGGGTAAACACGATAAACTTCCCGAACAGGCATTCTTTATGGTAGGAACTATTGAAGATGCTGTCAAAAACGTCAAATAATGAAACTGGTTTTAGAAATAATTACCCCGCTAAAAGTTGTTCTTTCCGAAGAAGTTGATGAATTAACCATTCCTACTATAGACGGAGAGATTTCTATACTTCCCAATCACGTTAATTTACTTACCAAAGTTACTCCTGGGGAAATGGTAATCAAAAAGGGTTCGCACTCCGATTTATTTGCTATTACCGGCGGATTTTTGGAGGTTTTAAACAATCATGTGAATGTTTTGGCCGACTACGCCATTCACGCCGAAGATATTGAAATTGCCAAAGTTGAAGAAGCTAAAGAACGGGCGCAAAAAGCGATGAAAGAAAAACTGACCGAAGAAGACTTTCGTGTTGCCAACGCCGAACTGGCAAAATCTCTTTTGCAACTTAAAGTCGCCCGCAGAAGAAAAGTTAGAACATAATCCTCAAATCTTGCTCTTTAGGACATAATTTCATAAAATAAGGTAGCGCCGAAGTAACTCAGCTGGTAGAGTAACTCTTTCGTAAAGAGTAAGTCGTGGGTTCGAATCCCACCTTCGGCTCAAAAAACGAATAATAATATCATTTATGAAAACGTACGCATTTAGATTGAGACCAGGACAAGATTTGAGAACGGAAATAGATAGATTCGTTGAAGAGAAAAATATCAAAGCAGGAATAATATTAACTTGCGTCGGTAATCTAACAAAAGTTGTTGTCCGAATGGCCAGCGCAAAAGTTATAAAAACATACACTGGTTCATTTGAGATAATCTCGCTCGTCGGGACCGTAGAGAAAGGAAATGATCATTTACACATCGCTCTTTCAGATGACAAAGGAAATGCTTTTGGCGGGCATTTAAAAAATGGGTCGATCGTTGGAGTAACAGCAGAAGTTGTAATTGCTGAGTTTGATAATTTAATCTTCAGAAGAGTCTTTGATAAGAATACCGGGTATGACGAGTTGGTCGTTGATGAAATATGAGAAGATCGAGGTTGAATAAAAATTTCGAGAAAAAGACCAAGCGGACGATGATTTTAAGCATTATCGGGATTTTGATAATCCTATTTTTGCTGTTTAGGTTTGGCATTGATGCTTTAGTTAACTTCAGCCTGTTTATTTCCGGCAACAAGAACCAGACGACTACTCAAAACGGAAATCAGATAAATTATGTTGCCGCTCCAACGCTTAATCCCCTATCTCAAGCGACAAGTAGCGCCCACATTGTTATCTCCGGACAATCGGTAAAAGATTATCAAGTGTTACTTTATGTTAATAACAGCAACGTTGACCAAATTAATGCAGATAAAAATGGCAGTTTTAGTTTTAGCGAAGACTTAACCAGCGTAGACAACCAAATTAAGGCGAAAGCGCAGTTTAACAACAAGCAGAGTGATTTCTCCGACACTATTGACGTAGTTTACAAAAATTCGCCGCCGGCGCTGGATGTTTCATCGCCTTCAGATGGGCAAGGTTTTAATAAAAATTCTGTTAACACCGGGAATACGATTAGCGTTACGGGGAAAACGGATTCAGGGGTAAGTATAACTGTGAATGGTTTTTGGGCAGTGGTTGACGACAACAATAATTTTTCCTACACACTTCCCCTGCAAAGCGGAGATAATCAAATTAAGATAGTCGCTATTGACCAAGCGGGAAATAAAGCCGAAAAAGATTTAAAAGTTAACTTTTCTCAGTAAGCGAACTTAAAATCCATACCCACTCCAGAATCAAAACGTAAAACAAACTGTTCACGAAAAGTCCGTCAATGATTAGTCCCGCCAGTCCCGAAAAAAGTACCACTGCATAAATATTTTTCTTGAGGTTTTGTTTTGCGAGCGAAAAAATACTAAACAATATGTACAAAAAAGCCGCCAGACCAACTATTCCCGCTGTGGCGAGGATAAACAAGAAGCCGTTGTCCGTTCCCGCACCCGAATGGATTACTTGCCAATAAAGACTATTTAGTCCAACCTTATGCTGGGCATAGCGGTAAGCGTCAAATCCAACTCCTAAAATAGGACTTTGTTGGAAGATCTTGACGCCGGTTTGCAGCGATTCTATCCTCGCAACACCGGAAGCGGTTCTTAATAGATTTGTTCCCTCGGTGGTAAAAGATTTTGGTAGGAAGAAAATAATTGCGATTAACCCAATTATTGCTGCTACAATTAATCTTTTTTGTCTTTGAACTATTAGATACGTTACAACCGTCACGATGAGCATGATTAACGCGCTGCGGGAATACGTTAAATAAACTGCTATAAAATCGGTGATAGCGATAAGAAAAATTATTCCTGACTTGAAATTCTCTTTTTTTCTGAAATGTTTTAAACCAAGAACCAAAGAAAATATAAAGAATAAAACAAAAAATGCTCCGGCAAAATTAGGATCCAGGAAACTGGAAAACATCCGGTAAAGATGCACATCCCACCCTAAATAGAAAAGGTTCCGTAGGTTTGGATAGAAAAAATATTGAACATAACCCAAAAAAATAACAATAGAACCTGAGAAAAGCAACCAATAAGAGATTTTGTTTTTGAACTTCGGTTCAAACTCGCTAACAATAACGTAAATAAGGGCATAAGCAACCCAACGCACCAAATAAAGTGACGATATAAATAAATTATTGACGCCTAAGCTGGGAAGATTAACCAACAAAGACATTAATCCAATCACGGAAAAGACAACAATTGGTTTACCTAATTTTCCGAAGACAAACTTTCGTCTTTTTAAAATGTGGCTTCCCAACCAAACCAAAATTACAGCGACAAGCAGAATGTCATTGAGCGAGAACGCCACCCCATTAGGTAATGGTACTCTACCAACTTCCGTAACCGGAAAAGCCAGAAGAAAAATGATAAATAATGCTTTTAGTAAACCCATTGTTGGCCTTCTTTTGTATACAATTTTACTTTGGTTAGCTTATTATAATAGATTTCCCGCCAATCGGAAAATCTTTGCGGAAGTACGCCGTCTTGGACCGCGACATAATCAAAGCGGTCGCCTTTTTTAACCCAACTTGAATCAATGAAGTTAAAATCTACATAATAAAGCCTGCCAAAACCGTACAAGAGTACCGTATCATTTTTGGTTAAGTGATTCCGGAAATAATTGTCGGTATCGTAAAAATCTCCGAAAGAAAAGTTTAAGTATTTTGTTAAAAACTCAGGCCTGGTTTCTCTGTCTAAAATAACCGGCACAAACTTAGCGTTGGCAATTCCCCTATATCCGATTGAAATTAAACCGACGAAAATGATAACGCCGACCAGAAACATCCGCAAGTTCCGCATCTGCACTTTTCCAACTACGTAAGCGGATAGAATAGAGAATACCGGCAAATAAGGCAAGATGAATCTTCCTCCCCGGACTTGCTCCGTCAGGTACCAGATAATTAGGGCGAGCATTGCATAGATTGCCAAAGTTTTAACTCTGAAATTGAATTTTTTGAATCCTAAAATAAATAATGGCAGGACAATTAGATAAATTGGCGTAATCGGGTCATTAAGTCTTAAGAAAAAATTATAAAAATCACCGAAGAAATTCAATAGGTTGGGCAAAACCAATGTCATTCCCGAATCTGCCAATTGAGTGGTAAAGTACGGATATAACGGATTACCCGTGTTTAGATAGGAAAAAATAAGCCATGGCAATGGAATTAGAATTGTCATAAAGCAGAAAATTAAATAATTTTTGATTACAACCAACCATTTTTCTTTTTGTAAAAACTTTTTGTAAATAAACAACACCAAAAATATTAGCAAGGAAAACACAGCAATCAATTTGGCTGCAACAGCCAATCCCAAAATTACGGCTGAAATAACCAACCATTTCTTCTGTTTTGTTTCAAACCAATTTAAAAATCCCCAGAGTGCCATTATTTCGAAAAAAGTCCTTGAAAGATCAACGTAAGCCGTTATTGATTCCCAGCCGACGACCAAATTGGCGTAAAATATTGCTACAGCCAATACTGAAAACTCTTTTGACATAAACTTGCGGGAGATTTTATAAATTGCGACTAATATCAATATTCCAAAAGAAAAATGGATTAACTTAGCCAGTATATCGTTGCTAAAAATCATTGCCGAGGTATAAAGCATTTCCGTCAGCTTTGGCACATCCGAATAATAAAGACTTGAACCCGGAATATGGAAAATGTGCCCGCTGGCAATGTATAATTTCGGTAGTGTCAGATGATACCAGAGGCTGTCAAAAGAGATTTCTGGCCCTAAAACTCCAATTAAATTGATTAATGCCTGAATTAAAATTATTAATGCAACAAAACTGAATAGCTTATTTTTCTTAAACCAAACCGTCAGCTTTTCAATACTAAGATCTCTCAATGTAAACTTGAATTTTTGCCGATAGAGAATTGTCAAAATTAAAAAATAGATAACGGTCGTCAGCAAAACGGCAGACAGATTGAGTAAACCAAATATTCCCAAGGAAAAAACAAGATAGGAATAAATACCAATCAAAATTGCTAAGGCAAACATATTCCTCCTTTGCAAAGCAGATAATTCAGGTACAGAATCAGCGTGATAACTACAAATATTACGTAAGCCAAAAAGTAAATTCTTTTCATCCTCTTATAAACTGCAAAGAATAAATATATCCTACAATGTTAAGTATTATTGTCAGAATAATAATTGCTTTACCTAAAAGTATTCCCTTTCGTCCGAATTTATTAAGCTTTGCTAATAATTTTACTAACAGAAAAAATGGCAATGGCGTAAGTATCAAAAAATAATGCAGGTAAATTCCTGAAGAATAAAACAAAAATAAACCAATAGGAATGCCTAGCCAAACCAGAAGTATTTTCTTTTCAGACATCTGAGCTTTTATAAAGTATAAAATTGTAATAATCATTGCCGAAAAAACTAAAATCATATTTTCGGAATTGAATAAACTCATTGTCATAAACCTGAAAGCGAATAAAGTATTCCTTAGGTATGCGAAACAACGTTCTCCATGCCCATGATTTAATAACCAATACGAAAAAGTGCAATTGCCGGTTGGTCCTGACGAAAATATTAGAATTGCTTCCTTCATCTGACTAAAGTTTGTGGTTAGATTAACATAGAGCCAGGAAGAATTAACTATTAAAAACGCTGTTAATCCTAATAAATATTGTTTGACTGAAATTTTTTTAAGCGGCAGTAAATATGCAAAAACCGGCAACAAAAATAGGGCCGTAGCGTGCAGTTGTATTGAAATGCCCCAAACCATACACAATAAAGGAAAGAAAAAATACTTCTTTTCGTTTATCTTAACTATGAAATATAAAGACAAAATGATTAGAAATGGAAGAAAGTATGGATTCCAAGGAAAACTTTGTACAGAAACAATATAACTACTGAAGGCAAAAAGAGCTGTAATTTTTAAACTATCGCCCTTTGAAAACCAACTCCTCGAAACTAAATATAAAAGCGGGATAGAAAAAGAGTTAATTACTGCGGAGAAAACAATCGCGAAATTAAAATTACCGCTGCCTAGAAAGTAAGGGATACTTAAAAAATAGTAATAAGCGGGCCCTAGATGAAAATTCGCGTTAACACTGGCACTTGGACCAAGTAAAGGAAGTTTTCCCGTTTCAACTATTGACCGCGCGGCAGACCAAAAAATAACATTGTCCCCCGCTAGCCGGATGTTAATTAGTCCTAATAATCTTAGGACTAATCCTGATACGGATATGACTAAAAGTACCCAATTCCCCTTTAACCATTTAACTGTTTTTTGTCTAAATAAGTCCATAACTTAGCGCGCACCAAGAAAGAATGGAAGCTCATTAAGATTGCTTGCACTAGACCTTCTATTCCGTCTAGAAAACCTAATCTAAGAAAGTAGTTTTGTGCGAATTTGGCTTTCGGGTAAAAAATGATTTTAAAAATGGATGATTTTTCTCCGCCGCTCTGTAGCTCTTTGGCTCTAATAGTTGTATAAAAGTTTATCTCGGACAAAAATTCCGAAATTGTTTGGTGAGGATAATGCACTAAGTGATTTTCAAATATATCTGTCTCCCCTTCCGCTACCCACTGTTCATGAACTTTACCCTGCCACGCTCCGGCATCTTTCCTGGCTAATCTTAATAGTTTTATATTACCTGTCTCTCCATGCTTCAATAATTTTCCCCACATGATATCTTTTCTTTTTATATACATTCCATTAAAAAGCGGCTGGCTTTTTTCCTCAATTATAAAATCGTTTATTTCTTGTCTAAGCTTTGGCGATATCCTTTCGTCAGCGTCAATAAATAATACCCATTCATTTTTGGCGTAAGACAAGGCATAATTTCGTTGTTTAGCAAAATCACCAACCAGTTCCCGTTTTAGAATCGTTAAGTTCTTAAGGTTTTGCGCTTTAACTATTTCAACTGTTCTATCTTCCGAGTAATCATCGACGATGATAATCTCGTCTGCCCAACCGACAGTTTCCAGACAATCTAGTATATTTTCTTCCTCATTTTTTGTAAGAATAATAACGCTAAGCATCTTATTTATTATACGTCATAATTACCAACAATGAAGCCAGAAAGAGTATGAAAAATAAGAATAAAAACAATTTATTAATACTCAAGAATGACTCAACCAATAAGGCGCTAAAAATACCGTAATGTTTCTTGAAATATCTAAATCTACTCCTAGAGAAAACCTCCTTCGCATTCCTAAACCGCTTAGTGCTTACACCAATTTCATGGAATATTTTTGACTTTGGCGTGATGTATATTTTGTATCCTTGCGTTCTGACTCGTTTTGCCAAATCATCTTCCTCAAAGTATAAGAAGAATCTTTCGTCAAAACCGCCTATCTTCCTAAATAAGTCTCTACGTACCATCAAAGCCGTACCCGGACAAACTCCTACCTCCCTTAGTGTCTGATGGCTCCACTCTTTCAACCAATAATTTTTAGATACTGGATTATTCGGAAACAATTTTTCAATAAATGATAAACATATGATTCCTTTTAATGGCGTTAGTTCCGTTGTTCCCTGCAGCTTAAAAGGTATTTTATTTTTATCTATGAGAAGCGGAGCGATAATACCAACGTTTTTATTTTTGAAAAGAAAGCTAACCAGTTCATCTATCGTATCTTTGAAAACCAATGTATCTGGATTTAGGAAAAATAGATACTCCCCTTTGGCGTATTTTGCGCCCAGATTATTTCCCCCGCCGTACCCAAGGTTTTTCGAACTTTTTATATATTTTACTTTGGGGAACCGTCTCTTCAAATCTTTTTCAATCGTTTTGACTTCGTCATTATCAACCACCATAATCTCAAAGCTTGATTGAGGTTTTGAATCATAAATAGATTTTAGACAAACAAGCAGTTTCTCTTTTACTTTGTAATTGACAATAATAATTGAAACTTTAATCATTTTATTTTGATTCAGATGTAAGCACTTTAACGGTATTAAAAATAGAAATCGGCGCAATAATCAAAAGGCTTATTATAAAAGCGTAAACCGCACCAACTGCTCCAAATAAATGAATTAATATCAACATCAGCGGAATAAGAATACAAATCCTGATAATATTTATCTTAGTAAGGAAAGCCTGTTTGCCAATTGATAGGAAAAAGGCGCCGTTGGTACCAACTAACGCATAAATAAAACCATAGACAACAAATATTCTAAAGATTGATTCTCCGGACAACCATCTACTACCTAAAAACAGTAAAATTAATTCTCTGGAAAAAACAAATAATATTATTCCGATTACCAATTCCACTAAAAATAATGCGCTGACAACTTTAAGGTAAGCTTTTTTAAACCTCTGGATATCGCCGGCAATTTTTGAATAAACCGGAAAGTTTACCTGTCCTACCACATCGGCGACTTCTTGCATGGGAGTATAAGAAAAATTTTGGGAAACTTGGTATAACCCAAGAACAGATGTTCCTAAAAGCCGTCCGATAAATAATGTATCCATCTGTGTAATCGTATAGTAAATAACGCTATTGATATTTATCCATTTTCCATAGTGTAAAATCTCGCCAATTTTCTCCCGATTAAAACTTCTTTTCGGTCTGGTTTTTAAAACTACCCATGAATAGATAATTCCCACCAAAGAAGAAAGTACCAAACCCAGAACCAACGCCAGCACTGAATGAAGAATAATTGCCAATGTCACCGAAACCAAAAAATCAGAAACGACAATTATTAAATTGTAAAAAAACTGTTTATGGAAATGTAATTCCTTTTGAAAATTTATGACATAAGTATTTTCAAAACTTTTTATCAAAGGTACTAATGCCCCTAATAATATTAGCTGAAACAAAACACTCTGTCTAAAAAATAAAGAAGCAGGAAATGCCAAAAGTGCAACTATTATAAATAGCCCGACACCTCTGATAATCTGTAGAATCCAAGCGGAATCAATAAATTTATTGATGTTCTTTTTGTATTGAATAAGGAATGTTTGAATTCCTAGTTCCGAGAAAACTTCAGCAACGCCAACTATAAATACGACCAAACCAAACGCTCCCAAATCGGCCGGAACCAAAAGCCTGGCAATTATCATAAACTTAACCAAGCTGATAATTCTAGTCGATATATTGAGCGCTCCCATCCATGAAACGCTTTTAATTGCTTTAGTTTTGTAACCCATGTAATTTATCTAGTAATAATTTTTCAAGCTCCTCACCTTTTTTATCCCAATCCCAGTTCTTTATCATTTCCCGCCTGGCATTTCTACTCATTTTCCTGACGATATCCGGATTTTCCAATAGCCAATCAATTTTTTTAGCAAATTTAACTGCGTCTCTCTCAATCAAAAACCCTGTTTCATGGTTCTTAATGGTTTCTTTGTGTCCTCCTTCGTTTACGGCAACCACGATCGCTCCGCAGGACATCGCCTCCAAAGGAACCATCCCAAAAGGCTCTTTGTGTGCCAGAGCGATTAGTATTTTACTTCTTTGGTAAACATCCAAAAGCTCTTTATCGTTTAACCATTCTTTCTCAAACAGTACTACTTTGGATTTTACCTTATATTTCATTTTCTTTATAATTTCTTTAAAAAGCGGGTAACCGTCAAGCTCATCGGCAGAACCAATGAATAAAATGTCTATATTTTTCTCTTTTTTAGAAGGAACAAAAAATGAAGTATACGCGCCATAACAGACAACGTCTCCCTTCCTTTTATAAGCGTTGTAAAATAATTGATTTGAAAATTCTGAAATGGCGATAATATATTTTGCTTTACCAATATTCCAGCGGTCAAGATACTTTCTGATAAATCTATTTAAAAATTCATATCTTAATTTTAGAAAATTGAGATTATCTTTGTGAAATAATTCCAGCTCATAAATAATTCTGTAATAAGGGTCGTTGCAATAGAAAAAAGTGGGTTGTTTTAAAAATTGAAGAATAAATGGTGATTCGATATATTGAGAAGCCGCGACGTAGACTAGATCATACTTCCTCTGGTTTATATCTTTTGCTATCCGCCTGTCCAGCAAAAAAAGTTTAAAAAGCTCAACCGTATCTTTATAAAGCTTTTTCCTCCAATCGTGCCCTTTCCAGATAACGGGCTTGAATTTATAAACGTTAATTTTATTATAAAATTCTTTTTCCTCTGCGATTATATTATCAACTGTAAATAAGTCTACCGTATGCCCCCGTTTTTTTAATTGATGAGCAAACTCGTTTGTCCCTCTTCTGGCGCCGCCTTTGTGAAGCTCATGGAATACCGCAATCTTCATGTTGATGACAGAAATTATAACAGTTTTAGCCTTAGAATAACACTGTATCGGAAGATTTAATGAAGCTGGAGGTATTAATCTTGGAAATCCGGCCAATTTTTATCTTTATCAGCAATCACCGTAGGCTCTAGGGGCCAATTCACCGCAAAAACAGGGTCATTCCATTTAACTCCCGACTCATGTTCCTTGGAATACTCGTTTGAAATAAAATAGATTACTTCCGTATTGTCCTCCAGGGTTTGGAAACCGTGAGCAAAACCCTTGGGAATATATAAAATCTGCTTCGTTTCTTGCGAAAGCTCCAAACCATACCATTTTTTATAAGTAGCCGAATCTTTTCGTAAATCAATTGCCACATCAAAAGCTTTTCCTCTTTGACAAAAAACAAGTTTTGCCTGAGCAAAAGGTTCAACTTGAAAATGCATTCCCCGAAGCGTTCCCTTAGCTAAATTGAAAGAATGATTTATCTGAACTATTGTAAAATCGATCTCCTGTTCGCTAAATACTTTCTTCTCAAAAGATTTAAGAAAATATCCCCGGTTATCCTCAAACTGATCGGGTTCGATAATTTTTAATCCATTAAGCGGCGTATCCGTAACTTGCATATCTTTTTAATAATGACATAAGTTTAGAAAAATTTCCACTGATTATTTATCTGAGTGTCGGACTTTGAGGCTGTTCGAATCCAATCCCCCTGAGCATACCGCTCTAGACCCATTATATCATTATAGCGGTGTCTCACCTTTGAGGCTAAATGAGACAAATGAGACACTATAAAAAGTGGTTTATCCTTTAAATAACTATAACCCATAGTGTATTGACATCCTGACAGATGTAATATATAATCGTCTCTTATGCACGCGGACAGACCACATTTTGGAATTGATAGAGGTTCTGACGAAAGACCATCCAACGGTCATGTTACTTTTGTGGTAAATGGCGCACCTCTTCTTCACCGTTGGCTTACGCACAAAAATGAGGTCGCAGATAACGAAGCCCTTGCAACGGCCAACGGCGCAGATGATTCCCTTATGCTTGCTACGGTTAAAAATGGCAGCAATGAAGAAATTGAGGGCATCGGAAGTGGAATTATTTATGACACGAGTGAGCTAGGTTTCGAAATTAAAACTGTATTTGTTCCTAAACGAGATATGCTTGACGAGGATAGGTTTAGTCTCAGACCAGATCAGAGAGATCTCCAACGTAAACTGAGAGAAATCCAAAGAGATCTTGTAATAAGATTAACGGATACGGGTTTTAGCTTGGAACTTGATGGGAACAAGCTTATTATTCAAGATTCTGCAGATCCTGAAGTTGAATACGAGTTACATCGTCCCACATTACGTATTCCGGAATTACCTGGTCCTTTGGCAATGATAGTCGTACCAGCTTCTCCTTCTTCTGATTTTTGCTTACATTCGAATCAATCTGCAATAAACAGAACTCAGGAAGATTTTACCAGCGGTCTTCAAAGATATGCCGAGCTTGCAGGGTATGTAGCCGAGTCCATCTATTCAGTTTATGAAGGTTACGTTCCTTCTAAAACTATTGAATTAAAACCGCCGGCAAATTTAGCCAATAAATTAAACTCTACCGAAAAAAATGTGATCCGCAGAAAAAAAATGCTTTCTGCTTCAGGTTTTGATAGTGAAGAAGAAATTGCCGCTGAAGTTCAATCAAAGGTTGAGTTGGTTGAGCGTCCCGAAGAAACTTTCGACGATATCGGCGGAAACGAAGCAGCCAAAGAAGAACTGAAAACTGTAGTTGACGCCTTGAGAAACCCACAAGCCTATGAAAGACGAGGCACGCGTTCACCAAAAGGAATTCTTTTATATGGACCACCTGGTACAGGAAAGACTATGCTAACAAGAGCTCTCGCTCATGAAGCGAATGCGGCAATTTACGTTGTTAGACTTGCTGACGTTGTTCACTCTCTTTACGGACGCACCGAGAGACTTGTTAATGAAGTTTTTAAACAAGCACAAGAACATACACCAGTAATTATCTTAATTGATGAACTAGATGCGCTTGGCGGAAATCGTGAAAGATCTAACGAAATTAATAGTCGAATCGTTACTGTTTTACAAACCAATCTCGACGGCATTGATAAAAGATCCGATGGAATTGTTGTGGTTGGTACAACTAATAGAATCGACGTAGTCGATCCAGCTCTCAAAAGGCCGGGTAGGCTTGATTTATTGGTCCCTGTTCAATTACCAGATGCAAAACAGAGAGAACAAATTCTCAGGCTAAAAATGGCTAAATCGCAAAAAACAGCCGAAGCCGCAGGCGGTGGACCAGTATTTAATGTGCAATTTGATTTGGCACGCTTGTCTTCGATCACTAAAGATTTTAGCGGCGCTGATATAGAGGAAGTTATTAGAAGAGCACTCGCCAGAAAAGTTAGAGCAGAAATGGGAGGAGAATCTTTTACCCCCCTAACCACTGAAGAATTAGCAACGGTGATAGCAAACTACGAAACTGTCAGAAAAGACAGAAAAATTGGTTTTGGGCAATCTTAAAGATTAACCTACCCAAATTTAGCTACGATACTAGTTTATAAGTGAACGTACATCTTGAACTCTGAGACGCCACAATAAGCTACTTGAAATGTGCGCAATTCACAGATTATAATAGAACGACTGCCTCAAGTTTTAGATGAAAATTAAAAATTGCCGGTCCTGTAATTCCAATAACCTAATCGAAATTATTTCTTTGGGAAATCAATACCTTTCGGACTTTGTCAAGACGAACCGTAAACCAAAATCATTTCCTTTAAAATTAATGCTCTGTAAGCAATGCTTTTTGGTGCAGTTGGAATATACCACTCCCCAAAAATATTTGTACACCGAACGGTATGGCTACAAATCGGGCATTAACCAAACAATGCAAGATGAACTTGAAGGAATTGCCAAGCAAGCTCTAAAAAGAATTAAAAAGAAAAACAAAGATATTGTCGTGGTTGACATTGGCGCTAATGACGGAACGTTACTTAGAAACTATCCTAAGAATATCTTTCGGGTAGCGGTTGAGCCAATCACTAAGTTTGCCAAAGAAGCTAAAAAGCATTCCGACAAAGTCGTGAATGATTTCTTTAACTACAATTCCTACCAAAAAATTCTTAAGAACAAAAAAGCCGATATCGTTACTGCAATTTCCTGCTTTTATGATATGGAAAATCCGAACAAGTTTGTTGAGGATGTCAAGAAAATCATGAAAGATAATGGCATCTTTATAATCCAACAGAACTATTTAGTGGGAATGCTAAAGCAGAATGCTTTTGACAACATTGTCCATGAACATCTGGAGTATTATTCTCTTTTGTCTTTAAATCATTTGTTGGCAAAACATGATTTGGAAATTTTTGATCTGGAAGAGCGGGAGCTTAACGGCGGCAGTTTCCGCACTTATATCACCAGCAAAGGACAAAGAAGAAAAACAAAAGCTGTTATAAAAATGGAAAAATACGAAAAAAGGCTTAAGCTAAACAATAAAAAAGTGTACATGGATTTTGCCAAAAGGATTAAGCACAATAAACAGAAACTATTTGAATTTATACAAAAAGTTAATAAGAATGGGAAAAAAGTCTATCTTTATGGGGCTTCAACCAGAGGCAATACGCTTCTTCAATATTTTGGCCTAGATCAAAGTTTAATCCAAAAAGCAGTTGAAAGAAATCCGGAAAAATGGGGAAAAATTATTGCCTCCGTGGGTATTCCGATCATCTCCGAAGTGCAGGCAAGAAAAGACAAACCCGATTATATGCTAATCCTACCTTGGTTTTTCAAACAAGAGTTTTTAAGAAGGGAGAAGAAATATTTACAAAGCGGCGGACATTTTATTTTTCCTCTTCCAGTCCTTAAGATTATTTAATTAGCAGCTATCCTCATCTTTATTACAAAGGTTAAGGAATTGAATAATTCCCTCAAGCTAACATTTGACTTGCCGTAAATCCGATAATTCCACGTAATCGGAACTTCTCTGATTTTAAATCCTCCCAAATGTAATTTATAAGCGGTTTCCGAAAGAGCAATAAAACCCTTTGATTCTATTTTTGCGTTTGTTAGAAACTCTACGGCTTTTCTGTTGTAAAGCCTGAATCCGCTGGTATGGTCGGTGAGGCGCATCCCCAACCAATAATATAAAAACTTATTAATAACTCTACTCATAATTGTCCTGTTTGGGGCGATATTAATAATTTTTCCGCCCGGCAAATACCTTGAACCGATAATCAGTCCCGTCGAATCGTCTCTTTTTTGCAAAAACCGCTTAAATTCTTTGGGATCATGAGCCAAATCCGAGTCCATCTCAAAAACGTAACGCATTTTTTTATCTTTGAGCGCCTGCCTAAATCCATCCATCACGGCACTTCCTCTACCGGCCTTTTTCAGTCGGGAAATTAAGATAATATCTTTCCTGCTGCCAACGATCTTTTTTAATTTTGCATTTTCGGCGGGGAGCGAGTCATCAACGATAATAATTTTTGCGCCGGGAAGCTGTATATCAATTCCCTTAAGTAAAACCGCTATGCTTTGAACTTCGTTGTATGACGGAATTACAATTGAAATATCACTATTATTTTTCATAAATGGAAATTGTATTAGGCGCTTGGACAAGTCCTGACATGTAATATTCTAATTCATCATTAAAAATCTTGAAATACTTAAAGTCAGGCTTAAACCGTACGATAACTTTATATCCATTGTTTTTTAACCTGTTAACCAAATTTGTTTTATCGGATTTTCGCAAATAAGACTTCTCCAACTCATCATTGGTTATTACCAAAACCTTAGGCAAAAACGCACTCCTACTATTGATAACATTATATTTAAAATTTGCGTCAATTCCTACCCCATATTGTTCTAGATAGAACTCTTTTAAAATTATGTTTGGGAGATGTTGATAAATTGGAATATTCTCAATCCCAATTAATGTTCCTTTGGGGAAATTTTGGATAATCCAGCTAGAAGAAGTTTGCCTAGGATCGGCGCTTAGTTTTATGGGAAACCATGAATAACTTTCTGCGAATTGGATTCCGAGCAGGATAATTACGAGTATTATCAGTGCACCTTTTACAAATTTATTCTTTGACCACCACCAAATGTGATTTAGAAACAAAGCTACCATAATTACCATAAAAGGTAATAAAACCAGAACCCGGTTGTTGGTCGCCTCAACTTTTAGCGGATACAAACTGACAGCGAAAATTAGAAATGTCAGGAATGCTAAGGTTCCCAGCTTATTTTTCTCAAGCGCCCATGTTTTAAGCGATAAAAACGAACGCGTTTGCAAAGCTTTCTGAAAAATTACGATTAAACCACAAACTAAAGAAAACAAAAACAATCCGTACAGGACACGACCAAAAATTGTCGGATAAAGTTTTGTCAAAAAATACCATTCATAATTCATCCCCAAAATAAAATTAGCAGTGTTAGAGATAGGCGTTTGCACAAGATTCGCATAAAGGTAGTCGTATAAACTTCCCCTTCCTAAAATTACGTCGGGAATCCCAAATGCGGAAAAAATAAAAATGGTCGCAACGATTCCAACAAATAAAGTTTTGAGCTTTTTTCTTAGGTCGGGCGTGTACAAAAAGAAGATTAAGATATAAACGATAAATAAAGGCATAGGGCTTAGCAACTTTGTCGATAATGCTAGCGCGGTAAAGATTCCGGCTAATAGATAATCCGTAAAATTAGGCTTTACGGCATATCTGACGAAAAATAAAAACGACATTAAGCTCCAAAAGATTAAAGCAATATCATATTTAAAATAATTACTTAACATCAGCCAAATCGGATTAACGGTAAATAGGAAAACCGCCAAAAATGGCGCTATTTTGCCATATTTCTTGACGATGTAGGCGATAAGCGATATTGATGCGACGCCAAAAAGAAGCGTATTAAGTTTGAATATCTCGAACAATCTGGATTGCATTTCAAGATTTAACACCGAAGATTTTATGGCAAAAGGATTCACGATATGCAAAACGTAAAAAGGAATTAAATATAATCCGGAAAGAAAGAACTGGAAGATTGAACCATTGGCCGAACCCGTTACATTTGGAGTACCCAATGTGAAAAGATTACGCACCGACTGCGACTGATGCCATTCATCCATAAAATAATCAAACGGATGAGACGGGCTGGGAATTCCATACGTAATTACAGCCAGCATCGATACTATATATAATGCGACTATTAAAGACACCCCTTTGTTGTTAAGTATTAAACTGCGCAAGGCTTTGAGCGAGATTTTTTGCAGTAGACCTAAAGTTGAACCCAAAATTACCGCTAAATCGGACGTAAACTGCAGTAGGGGTAAGTAAATGAGCGCCTTGGGATCTTTAACATATTTATAGTTTTTCCAAACCGACCAACTGATATAGCCTGCCAAACTAAGTATTAAAAATAAACTAGGCAACAAAGATTTTTCAATAAAACTTAGTATTAAAAGATAAACTGCTAAAATATACCTCAAAAAAATATAGAGGACTTTTTCGCGAAAGATACCTGCCTGTACGTCTCCTAAAGCAAACCTAAAAAACATCTTAAAAGCTTGGAAGATATTCTTCCGCGGAAGCCAATAAACAATAGCGCTTTTCTGAAAACAAACATTAAAACCAGCGTCTTTAATTTTATTAGCGAATGCATAGTCTTCATTGTGTGAAAGATTTTTATCAAAACCCCCAAGTTTTTCCCACACATGTTTTCGAAAAGCCATTGATCTGGTCGCCGGTAGAAATTCGTCCTTATTAACTTTATCTGGCATCACTAGCACATAAGGTATTAAGCATTTTTGAAAAACATTTTTTGCAAATCCGTTGTAGTATCCCGCTACGACATCCGTTTTTTTATCGCTGAACGGCTGCAGAATGTTTCTAACCCAATTTTTATCTAAAACACACCCCGAATCGGAGATTAAAATTATCTCTCCTGATGCTTTTTTAATTGCCTCATTTCTACCAGCAGCTCTGTTGCCATTTTTGAACAACAATTTTATGTTCGGAAAACTTGTAGCGGAAGGGAATTTAAATTCGGAGATTTTTTGTACGGTTTTATCTTCTGAGCCACCATCAACGATGATTATTTCATTGGGAAACTTCGACTGACTAGCTATTGAATCTAAGAATTTGCCGATTGTCTTTTCTTCGTTAAGTACCGTGCAAATTAAGGTTGTTCGAAGCTTTTGCATATTCTATATGATGGTTGAAATTATAGCATCTTGTAGCTTAGAATACATAGGAATGTTGGATAAGTTGCTTTTTAGTTTGCCTGCAAATATTTTAGCCAGAATAGTTTTACTTAAACATGACTATATTGGCGGATTTCCCGACTTAAGTGTTTTTATTACTTTTTTTACCGGCATTTTTCTTTCAATGGCTCTGATTGTTGCCTCATACTTATTGGGCGGAAAAATCCGTCGTCTTTTAAAAATTAACTTTCCTAATTTTAATTATTTAATTGATATCGGACTTGGATATATACTTTTCTGTACGGGGATTGGACTGCTAGGTGTTTTTTCGCTGCTCACGACCACTATTTTAATTACCTATCTTCTACTCATATCTTTGATTGCCTTATATCCGTTTTTCCATGTTTTTAAATTAGCTTCTTACTTAAAACTTCTTATCAAAACCGCTATCTTTGAAATAAAAACTAATAAGTTCGTGTTCCTATGGTTAACTCTTTTTATATTTTTGGCTTCTGTAACGTTAATCAATCCTGAAATCAGGGAAGACCAATACCATGTCGATTTTCCCCGAATTTACCTTACTAAGAAAACCATAATGATTCCACCACTTGAACAGCTGCATGTTTCAGCCGCCCCGATGATGGTCGAAATGTCCTACATGGCCGGCATATTCCTATGGTCGGTTGAATCCGCCAGATATATCCATTTCGCATTTTACTTACTTATTTTATTAACTTTACTGCAGTTTTCCAAAATCAAGGGCTATAGTTTTGCTATCTACGTACCACTACTATTTGCCACAGCGCCGGTTGTCATTCACGAAACGTCCTCCCCCTACACAGACTTTCAGTGGGTATTTTACTTATTGCTCTCGCTACTAATTTTATTAAACGGCAAAAAATTATCAACCAAGGAGTATCTTTTGTCCGGTATTTTCTTAGGAGCAATGCTTTCGACTAAACTTTGGACAATTATCTTTATTCCTGTTTCGATTGTTTTTTTATTAATTACAATTTATGAACCCTTAAGACAAAAGCTTAGGCATATTTTTATTTTTTGTTCAGGAATAATTGTAACATCCTTTATTTGGTTTCTAAGAGCGTTTATTCTTACCGGCAATCCTCTATTCCCGGCCTTCACGAACCTGACAAGTTTCGGCTACGAAAAAGACTATTATGGATTGTTTCACTATTTAGGCATAAATCTTTACCTTTTAAATCCTGGTTCGTTAATTAATGTTTTTAGTCCGCTGTTTTTTATTGGAATATGTTTAATAATTTATAGATTAAGAAATAACCTGAAGTTTCTAAAATTAAACGTTTTCATTTTTTTATTGATAACATTTCTTTTTTACCTGATAACACAATATATTTACGGGCGTTATCTAATCGGGCTTTATATTCCCCTGATATTTCTTGCATCGTTGGGAATCTACAATATAGTTTCTAAATTCAAATTGATTAAATTACTTATAAGTTTAGTGCTTTTGATTTTATTTATTTATTATTTTATTAATCAATTACTTATCTTGCCTTATTCATTTAGCATTGCCAACGAAAATAATTATCTGACCAGAATCTTATTAAGAGATAATTCCAGCTATTACGATTTTGGAGGAAAGTTTGCGAAACATATTTCCAAAGAAGACTACGTCGCAACTTATCAAATATTCGGCTACTATTATGCAAATTTTAAGTTTATTGATATTAATTTTATCTTTAACGGTAATAGTTCGTCATTTTCCGCTTTGAAGAAATGGGGGATTACCAAACTATTTATTAAAGGCGGGGACATCAACTGGTTTTGTAAAAACACCGGTATTACAAATTGTAATTCTTCTAAATACACTCTTATTTCGGTTTATAATGGATATCCAACTTATTACTTATATGCTATAAAATAAAGTTATGATTGGACCTTACCAAATGGTAGCTATTAATCTAATTTGCTCTTTAATAGTTTTGGGCGGAGCATTATTTTACAAATTTATTTTCCCCAAGAAAAAGATTAATTTATTTGCCTTACTGCTGGTAATTTCTGTTCTACCGATAATTAGTATCGCCAGAGCAGGCGTTTACGAAAGCGGCGACTTTGATTTGCATATCCGAAGAGCTATGGAGTTTTACAATTTACTCTCGCAAGGTAATGTTATTCCAACATGGGCCGGAGACCTAAATGCAACTTATGGCTATCCCCTATTTGCCTTTAATTACATCCTTCCCTACTACATAATTTCCTTATTTCATTTCCTAGGGTTTTCTTTTGTCGCAAGCTTAAAAAATTTTCTTGCCTTAAATATTTTTCTCTCCGGAGTGTTTATGTACCTCTTCTCTAAGAATTATTTCAAAAACACGCTTACTGCTTTTACCGTTTCAATCTTTTATTTATTTGCCCCTTATCATTTAATTGACGTCCATTTTCGGATTACTATCGGAGAAATTCTTGCCTATACTCTAATTCCCTTAATTTTTTACTTTCTGCATAAATTTATTAACGGCAAGAAAATCGTTTACATCCTACTCGCAGGATTAATGCTCGGATTAGTAATCTTAAGCCATATTGCAGTCGCCGTATATCTAATTCCCGCAATTATTCTTTACGTCTACATAACCGCGAAGCAATTTACAAAAACCGCGCTATATTCATTTGCAATTATTTTTATCTCATTATTGGTCGCTTTTTTCCAGTGGTCCGCCTCCCTCATCTACTATCCCTACCTATTTGTATCTACTCACCCATCCTCGAATTTACCTTATTTTCCAACCATTGCGGATCTCCTATATTCTCCGTGGCGGTTAGGATTTTTATTTCAGGGACCAAAAGGAGAACTTTCATTTCTTTTAGGATACGCTCAAGTCCTAACCGTAATCTTATTGATAATACTTTTGCTTAGAAGAAGAGCCGGCAGCGCAAAGAAAATAATCGCATTGTGGTTAACATTGTTTTTAATCTATATTTTCTTTGTTTTACCATATTCTAGTTTTATCTGGAAATATCTCCCTCTCATAAAAGACAGCGGTTCGCAAAGAATTTTAATTCCGGTTGCTTTTTGTACGTCTTTGTTAGCCGGCTATTTTACAAAAGCTATAAAAAGGAAATGGATAATCTATGCTCTAATTTTATTGGCCATCGGGTCCACAATTCTTAATTGGGGGAACCGAAGAGTCATACCGACGATAAATGATGCTATCTTAAGGAGTGATTTATCCTTAAGCTACCAATGGGGAGATGAACATTTTTACGCGCTCCCAAAATGGGTTAACCCAAAACAACAATGGTTTACAAAAATTCCGGCCAAACACATTGAAATTACACAGGGTAAGGCCCAGGTTATAGAAATTTCCAGAACGTCAACTTTGCATACCTACAAGATTAACGCATTAACACCGGTTAAATTGAATGAAAATACTTTATACTTTCCCGGCTGGACAGCGACTCTAAACGGAAAGCCGATTTTGTTGAAACCTGACAAGAATGGAATTATCACTCTCAATCTGTCGGAGGGGAAAGGAGTTTTGAAAATAGCCTATCAAGATTTGTTTCTTTTTCAATTAACTAAAATTATAAGCATCATAAGCTTAATCTTGATTACGCTTTATTCGCTGATATATTTTTTGAGCAAACGGTTTAAGCTCGGTTCCAAAGTCTTAAGTAAAGATTAACCATTTTCTCCCAGGTTTCATTTTTTACCCAAAGGTAAGCTCGTGCAACTTCCAGATTTTTCTTTCCCATGTAATTCTCCACCGCATTACTTATTAAAGCCGCATCACTAGTGATTGAAATATATTTTGCAAACGGAGCCATTTGCAGATAATCTTTTTTTATCTCATTGTTATATTGTGTAAAAACCGGTTTTTGCAAAGCCATTGCCTCAAGCATACCTAAATACCTTGAACAAAAAACATATTCATAATTCTTGATATAGTCGCTGGCGCTATTAACAAACCCTTTGAAATTTACCTTCAAATTATGGCTTTTTGAGTAATTTAATGACTCATCTTTTAGAACCCCGTCCCCATAAACATCTAGACTCAAAGACATATGCCTTCCTTTCAGAATAGTTAAAACTTTTAGATATTCTAGAATTCCGGCTTCTTCTTCCAGCCTTCCGATAAAAATCGCGTCTTTAGTCGGTTTTTGAGATTTAGAACCTTGCGCAATTAATTTTTTATCAACTGCGCCATAGGTTATAAAAGTTGGTCTGGTGCCGTACCATTTTTTTAAAAAATCTCCAACACAGATATTTCCATGAGAAAGCTTTTCGGCCAGCTTATGCATTAGTATTGCTTTTTTTGTCGGCATAGAATTTCCTTCATATCCGTGGAAAGTTGTAAAGACTTTTTTAGTAGGATATAAAAACCGGAAGGGAAGGTACCAGAAGAAGACATCATGACAATGGACAATGTCAGCACTTATGATTATTTTTTTTAGCTTCCAAAGCTGCTTCCAAACCCGAAATTTCTTAAACCAGTCGTTTGCGCCTGCGTTAATCCGGAAAATTTCGATTCCGGCGACTTTTCCCGTCAGCCTGGCGCTCTTGGAGACAGAGTGATAATTTTGACCATTCGTATTTTTTTCGAGTTCCGTGATGACGATAACTTTATGGCCTTTTTTAACCAACCGCTTGCCTACCTCCAGAACATGCTTCTCTACTCCGCCAATCTGGGGATAAAACCTCCTAGCCAAAAACACAATCGTCATATAAATCTTGCTTTGACTATTATATCATTTGGCTTCCATCTGTTCTTCGTTATCATCGAAATAATTTTTTTGAGTCTGTACAAATTTTTAAAAGCGTGCAATGTTTTTATGCTAACAACCTCAAATCCTGCCATTTTCAATTCTGCGCTTATTAAAGCTTCTGTATACATCCTTACGTGGCCATTGGGATTGTCTCTCATTTTTTCCAATCCTTCATTCGTGGGCACAGAAAGTATTAAATATCCGTTCTTTCTCAATAAATTTTTAATATCTGACATGAGCTTGAATATTTTACTTGGAGGAACATGCTCAAAAACTTCTAAAGCAAAAATTGCGTCGAATGAGTGCTTTGGATACTTCATAGAATAAATTGATTCAAGTCTGAAATTTCCTTCAAATCTTTTTCGTAAATTTTTAACAGCGTTTCCAGAGATATCATTGCCAAAAATCTTGATATGACTGTTTTTACTTAATAATCTTTCTATGTATCCATAACCCGCTCCAATATCAAATACTTTTCTCGCGTCTTTTGGCATAAATCTATAGGCAATATTGACTCTTTCCATAGTCATTCCATCACCTGGCTCATAATCAATCTTCTCATCTATCCTTTGGTCCCAAAAATTAGAAGTGTTAAGATTCTTTATCTCCGGCAAGGATGGTTTATATTTTCTCGCTAATAAATTGAATTCGTTCATTGAGGCAAGTTTCTGCCTATCATTTTCTATTTCTAATGCTTCTTTACATAAATTATTAAAGCGCATATTTTTTTTTGATTTTTCCATTGTATGATTCTAGCATCAATTTTGGCTCTTGACAAATAAATAATAGTCTTGCAATAATAAATTATGAAAGTCCCGATTGCCCTAAGGATTTTTTTAATAGGAACGGTAGTCTTGTTAGTAACTGCCGTTCCTATTCTTTTTAATAAAGCCTTCGCCTCAAACGTAATTTTCCAATATAACTTCGACAATAATAATGATGCGAACGCATGGGCTTTAATCAGGGGAACTACGCCTCTGCAGATAACGAATATTAATGGTAACAATATGTATGGAGAAAGGATAAACTCCTCAGGCATACTAATCGACGCTATTGGTCCTAGGATTAATACCCCAGATTATCAAATAGATTTTGACTACCTACCAATTGTTAACGCTAACACTAAGACAGTCGACAGAAATATTGATTTTAGATGGATATGCAATGATTCTTCTACCGCCTGCAATCCCTATGAAGTTCATTTTTTAGGGGAAAATACATTTTGGACTAATTTCTGGGATTATCCCCAGCAAAAAACTTCTCCAACTCCTTTACTTGATAATCAAACTAATCATGTAATAATCATCCTCAACAATCAACATATTCAAGTTATCCTAAATGGAGTGACTATCGTGGATTATATTGATTCTAATTATCAATTCCCTACTAATGAGAGACTTGGATTAAGAATTGGTACGGGTAGTCAAGCCCCTACTGAAGCTTATTTTGATAATATTGTAGTTACGGATCTTGAAGCACCGAGCCCCACCCCAACACCGACACCCACACCAAGCCCGACTTCCACCCCAACTCCAACGCCGATTCCAACCGTTTCTCCCACTCCCGCTCCATCTATTAATCTAAACGTGCCTATTCTAAGACAAACAACTAATCCTTGGGGTTCCCAGGTGTACGACGGAGCAAATCTCTGGAGCCCGATGTCCAAAACAATTAGGAGTTGGGGTTGTGCTTTAACGTCCTATACGATGGTGTTGAAATATTTCGGGATTAATAAGCTTCCCAACGGAACAAATCTAGATCCCGGAACTTTAAATACATGGCTTAGGAATAATAACGGCTATATTGATGGAAAACACGCCGGCTACCTTAATCCACTGGCAATTTCCAGCCTGTCGCACCAAGCCATTAAAATAAACAAGATTACCGCTTTTGACGGACTAGAATATTCAAGAATTACCGGCTCAAATAACCTTCCCTTGAATGATGTGCTAGCCAATAAATTACCGGCAATTTTAGAAGAACCTGGACATTATGTCGTTGCTACGGGAACAACTTCAAATAGTTTTAGTATTATCGATCCCTATTTTACTAATAAAACTGACTTAGCTGCTTACGGCAATACTTATCTCTCCTTAAACGTGCTCAAGCCTGCTAAAACCGACTTATCTTATATTTTAATTACCGCTGATCAAAACACGGATATTAAGATTGAGGATTCTTCTGGAAATTCCGTTGGGACTGAATCTCTGCAGCAACCGCTAAATAACGCTGATAATGGCCAATCGGCCGGCGAACCAATGAAAATGGTTTATGTGCCAAAACCACAGAGCGAAAATTACCAGATAACTTTTTCCTCAAATCAAACCAATAATTTCGATAGTAATATCCTTTTGTATGACCAGGATGGAAATGTTAATTCACAAGAAATACCTCTGGTTACAAATCCAACTAGTCCTAAAGTTCTAAATCTTAGTTTTAATAATAAGGACGTGAGTAAATCTACCATAAAACCTGCTGTTACTTTTGATTCGCTCATTGCAACTATTAAAGCTTTAGAGAATTCACATGAAATAAACATAAAAGTCGCAGACAAACTTATTTGGTCAATTAATAGAATTGAAAAAAGTTATAACAAGAGGTTTAAGATATTTACACAATTTAAATTGAGATTTATAGAAGAGAGTTTAAGATTTTATGACAAAAAGTTAATGAGTCAAGGGGCGTATCAAGTTATTACCTCGGATATTAAGGATTTAATAAACAGCTTCTAGCTTTTGTGAGTGAGGGGATCGGATTCTATAAATAATGGTTAAAGAAGATATTTAGATACAGGAGGAACTTCCGTAGTTGGAATAGTTACGCTCTCGCCTAAAGCAAACAGCGCCGCTTCCATTCTGCCAGCGTAATAATTGACATTAGGATAGCCTTTGTCATCGGGAATCGGATGCCCTGCGTGTGCATATCTTAATCTAGTCCTAGCCTCTTCCAGCAATGATTCTTGTTCTGTTTCACGAAATATTCGATTAACCCCCATTACATCAAGTAATCCACCATATGCTCCTAATAAATACAATGCTAAAGGATCTGATTCTCCGAGTTCTTCGTGAGCCTTATATGAAAGTCCAAGAAATTTTACAGCTTCTTTCCAAAGAATCTTAACAGAAACTGGACTATCTTTTGCCACTACTGCTCTTTGGGGATCAACTAGTACTCCCTTATCCGTATCTACCGGTAATGGTCCTCCCGTGGGTTGTTCTGGGGAGAATTCTAATCTTCTTCTTGTCATAAAAAATACTGCCTTTAAGAAGTTCAGATAATTATAAGACTTTTTTGTTTAAAAATCAAGGGTTAAGTGGACTTGAAAAGATTTCCCCCAAGGGGACGATGCCACAAGGGCATTAGCTACTGCGTAGCGGCGCTTCTCATCCTAATTGTGGACCTGAGAGGATTCGAACCTCTGACTTCTTCAATGTGAATGAAGCGCTCTACCGCTGAGCTACAAGTCCTCGCTCCTAAATCTTAGCACAAATTACGCTCATTGACAAAGCGAGTTGAACTTGGGAGAATTAAATAATGTTACTAATTCGGAAGGTTTACGCGTTTTTAATCGACGGCGTCGAAACCCTCTTAATTGCCGCTGCAATCTTTTTGGTCATCTACGCTTTTCTCTTCCGTCCGTTTAATGTCCAGGGAGAATCCATGTTTCCAAACTTCCACAACGGCGAGTATGTAATTACTAATTTAATCGGTTTTGAAGATTTTAAAATCTATCATGCCAGTTTTGGCACTCTAAAACTGGGTGATGTTGTGGTGTTTGTTTCCCCGCCGGATCCAACCAAAGATTACATTAAAAGAGTAATTGGCGTCCCGGGCGATACGGTAATGATTAAAGGAGGCAGTGTTTATTTAAACGGTAAGCTTTTGGATGAAAGCGCCTATCTTAATTCAGATGTCAAAACGTATGAGGGAGCATTCCTTACGGAAAATAAAGCAGTAACCGTCCCCGCCAACCAGTATTTTGTTTTTGGAGATAACCGACCGGAGAGTTCTGATTCAAGAACTTGGGGTTTTGTCACAAAAGACGAAATTGTCGGAAAATCTTTATTTGTCTACTGGCCGCTTGACCGAATAAGGTTGGTCAACAACCCTTATTAAGCCGCTTTACTTAAGAGATTATAAATTTCTTTGACTTTTGGCCCTGTTACGTCCACATCACCTTTATGCACAATTACAACTTTGACTTGTGATCTTGTTTGAGAAATGGAAACCCTACTGAATCCCTGATTTTTTTCGAGATTTCTGGCCATTTCATCCAATTCCGGTACCCAAAGCTTATGAGTAGTTGTTCGTGGTTCTTTTTGCTGAATTTCTCCTTTGGCCTGTCTTGCCATTTCTTCGGTTTCCCGGACGGTACTGCTTTCCCTTAAAATCTTTTTGAATAAATCCAGCATCAGTTTTGGATCTCCCAAAGAAATTAATGGCCTGACATGTCCTTCGGTGATAACTCCGGCCACCAAGGCGTCCTTAATGGCATCGGGCAAAGACAAAAGTCTGATCGTGTTGGAAACGGTCGGAGCGCTTTTGCTGACTTTTCTGGCGACTTCATTTGTCCCCAGTCCGAATTCGTCGATCAATCTCTTGTAGGCCTGCGCTCTTTCGATCGGATTTAAATCTTCTCTTTGCACATTCTCTACGATTGACATTTCCAACATTCCCTGCGGCGTTGTCTCTTTAATTACCACCGGCACTTTTTCCAAACCCAATACTTTAGCCGCTCTCCAGCGTCTTTCACCGGCAATTATTTGATATCCGGCCGGAGTTCTGGCCACCACAATCGGCTCTAAAATCCCCTGTTCCCTGATTGAATCAACTAATTCCTGGAGTGAATCGGGGGAAATAATACCTCTTGGCTGAAGAGGATTGGCCTGTAAAAGAATTGTTTCCAGCTCTATAATATTTTGTTGATTATCCATTTAATACTTCAATCATTCGTTTACCGTTTAATTTCTTAAACAAAACTTTCCCTGCCTGTAAAGCGAATAAAGTAAAATCTTTACCCATGGAAACATTTTTCCCGGCTCTAAAGTTAGTGCCTTTTTGCCTAACTAAAATGCTTCCGGCCAGCGCTTCCTGTCCACCATAAATCTTAACGCCCAAACGCTTAGCTCTTGAATCTCTGTTTCCTTTTACTGCTCCCTGTGCTTTGGTATGTGCCATAAATTCCTTTCGTGAAAACTTGCCTTATTTTAACTTGACTTTTCACAAACTGTCAAGATATCAAATGAGGTCAATTAAGACTTCCTACTAGCAGTTTTCTTAACAACTGGTTTTTCTTTTGTTACGCCACTGATTTTTTCAACTTGTATCTTAGTTAATGCTGCTCTAAAACCGGTTGTTCTTCTATAGCGGACTTTGGACTTAAACTTTGAGACTCTGACTTTAACTCCCCGAAAATCTTCTAAGATTTTTCCTTCAACTTTTTCGCCTGCTACAAATGGCTTACCAACTTTAATCTTACCGTCGTTGACCAACAGAAGAACTTCTTCAAAGCTAATTTTTCCGTTTTTACCGGAAATCCGGTCGATTTCAATAACGTCACCTTCGGAAACTTTGTATTGCTTACCTCCGGTTTTAATAACTGCGTATTTCATGATTTATGAATTATAACAAATTTTCTACTTAATTTCTAGGATCTCTTGTCTGCGGCCTTTGCTAATCGCCGACAGAAAACCGAGGAAAATAAAATTGGACAAAAGTGAACTTCCTCCGTAGGAAACAAGTGGTAGCGTTACGCCCACAATTGGCAAAATGCCAACATTCATTCCGATGTTGACAAAAATTTGGATTAAAAAAGTAAAAAAGATAATAGCCGCAAAAGCTTTAGAAAACTTATCATCAGAATTTAAAAAGATGGTGTATATTTTATAAAGAATTAGGACAAAACAAAATAACACGATTACAGTTCCGATAAATCCTAGCTGTTCCGAAATGGTGGCAAAAATAAAATCGGTATGACGTTCGGGCAAAAACCGCAGTCCCGACTGCGTCCCTTGCCCTAACCCTCTTCCCATCAACATCCCTGAGCCGACGGCAATCACAGATTGAATAACGTTGTAGGAGGTTCCCAAGGGATCTTTTCCGGGATCAAGAAAAGTCAGCACTCTTTGCCTTTGATATTCGTGCAGTAATTTCCAGACCAACGGAAAAACTGCCAATAAGGGAAGGAAAAGTCCCATGAAATACTTTAGTGGAAAACCCAAATAAACAGTTGTCACCAAGACAACTCCGGCATATAAAAGTGCGTTGCCTAAGTCGGGCTGGAAAAAAATTAGAAGTGCAATTGGTCCCAGTAATAAAAAAATGTTCAGTAAGCTCCTGAAATTATAGTTTCTTAAGTTGGCCAAGTAACTGGCAAAACTGATTGCTAAAAACGGTTTTAAAATTTCCGAAAATTGAGCACGAAGCCCCAAAAACTCTACCCACCGCATTGAGCCCCTGCTCTCAATCCCCAATAGTAAAACTAAAATCAAAAGTATTAAGGAAGCAATATAAATTGGCTTACTATAAATATCAAGGATTTTATAATTCGCCTGCGAGAAAAAAACAAAAGCTAATAGCGATACTATTAAAAAAATTAACTGACTCTTGAAAAAATCAGGGTTTAAAGAAAAAAGAGTTACCAAGCTAATGATGACGAGAAGTCCAACCGGAATTATTAAAAACCAATCTATTCCCAAACCTTTACTATTCATCTTTTGTCACCGAAAATTTTTCTGCCTCGGTAATTGAATTAACCATTGCCTTTCTTTTAATGTAAGCTTCGTGTTCTTTTGGCCAGAAAGGAATCGTAATCTTTACTTTTTCGTTTGGTTGGGTTTGCAGATTTTTTCTTTCTTCCTGAATTTTGCGGACAATATCGCGGGCCAAGCCAAAGTTTAAGTCCAAATTATCGTCACTGGTCTTAGCCGCTACCGCATAGACGTCTGCTTTTTTACCAAATGAAAGATTATAAGCATTTACTTCGTCCTTAACGGTTCTGAGAACTTCTGTTGATAATTCATCGGGTCCATCATACGTCATATCTTTAATTGGGATTCTGACTTTTATTTCGGCTTGCTTTCTTAAGGCGTGCGCTGCTTCAACGACTTGCCTGGCTTTTAATATTTCTGTTTCCAGTTCTTCATCAATTAAACTCTTGTCAACAGTTGGCCAATCGCTAAGATGAACAGATTCCTCACCGGTTAAATTGATATAAATTTCTTCGGCGATAAACGGTGTAAAAGGCGCCAGTAACTTAGCCAAAGTGACAAGAACCAAATGTAAAGTTTGGTAACATGCATTTTTATCTTGCTCATCTTCGGCGGAAGGTCCGACCCTCTCCCTACTTCTTCGGATATACCAAAGAGACAGATCATTCACAAAATTTTCGATGGAAAGCGTTGCTCGTTGAATATCGTAAGCCTCTAAGCCCTTTGTCGTAGTCTCGATGGCCTGATTAAGTCTTGAAAGTATCCATCGGTCCAATATGTTATCTGACTTTTGACTTTTAACTTCTGACTTTTGATATTTATCTATATTGGCGTAAGTCACAAAGAAATTGTAGACATTCCAAAGCATCAAATGAAACTTCCGGCGTGTTTCATCGGCTTTTTTATAGCCAAAGAGCAGGTTTTGCTCGGGATTGTGAGTCACAAACATCCAGCGCATTACATCAACGCCGATTTTTTCCGCTCCCTGCCCAAATTCAATCATATTTCCCCAGGATTTGTGCATTGGCCGGCCATCTTCGCCCAGCATTGAACCGTAGCCTAAAACTAGTTTGAAAGAATTTCTTTTTTCCAAAACTGTGGACATCGCAATCATTGAGTAGAACCAGTTTTTAAACTGTCCGGGGAAAGACTCGGTGATAAAATCCGCCGGGAACCATTCCTGCCAATATTTTTTATCTGTGGTATAACTTAATTTTTTCGTTTTGGGATCAAGATAAGTGGAAAAACCGACAATTCCGGCGTCCAGCCAAACATTACCAACATCATCCACTCTTGACACTAATTTTCCACATTGTGAACATTTTATTTTGACGCTATCAATAAACGGCTTATGGGGCGTGTGTTCCTCAAAATCCTTCCAACCGTCCACAGCTTTCTCTCGCAATTCTTCTTTTGAACCGATAACCTCAAAATGCCCACATTCTTGGCATTCAAAAATCGGCAGTGCCAAACCCCAGTAACGGTTTTTCTTACTGATTAGCCAGTCGCTCATGTTGGAAAGCCAATCCAGTTCTCTTTCTAAGCCAAACTCGGGACGCCACGAAATCATTTTGGCTGTATCTTTCATTTGCTCCCGCAAGGTTTTTGAACTTTGATCTTTGACTTTTGACCTTTCGGGAACATCCATCGCGATATACCACTCTTTAGTGACTTTCCAAACCAGTTCCGTTTTGCACCGCCAGCAAGCCGGATAACGGTGAGTATATTTTTCTGTCTTAAAAAGATTACCTGACTTTTTTATAAACTCAATAATTATTTCCGGATGCTTCTTGGCGCTTTGACCGGAAAACTCATTCATTCCATCTATGTAGAAGGCTTCGTCGTCAATTAACTCTATCACCGGCAGTTTTTCTTTTTTGCCCAACCGGTAGTCTTCCATTCCCTGCCCCGGCGCTACATGCACAAGACCGGTTCCTTCCTCAACTGAAATTGGCAGAATTAACGGATTTGACGCAACTACCCGATGCCGATAATCGCCAAAAGCTTCTTTAACCCGCGGCAGATTATCAAAAGGCGACGCGTAGCGTTCACCAATTAATTCTTTCCCCTTAAAAGTTTTCTTTATTTTCAAATTGAGTCTTTCCGCCGCTTCTTTAATTAAAATGTAAGTGTTTCCGGCAACTTCTCCCCCTGTCTCAACATAATCTTTAGTAATATCAATCGCCACCGCCACATTTCCCGGCAAAGTCCAGGGAGTAGTTGTCCAAACCAATAGATAAGTTTCTTTTTTGTCGGACAGAGGATATTGAATGAAAATTGAATCATGGGTTAATTCTTTATAGTCTTCGGTGAGTATTTCATGTTGAGAAATTGCGGTTTCGCACCTTGGACACCACGGTACGCTATCTGTACCTTTATAAATCCAACCGCGCTCATTGCAGGTTTTTAGAAAATGCCAAATCATGTAGTTGTTTTCGTCCGACATGGTGTAATAGGAGTTATCCCAATCCATAAAATAACCCAGGCGTTTGCTTTGTTCGGTTTGAATCGCGCTATATTTGTTAACCCTCTGCTTGCAAAGTTCAACAAATTTAGCAATTGAGGCTTTTTTGTCTCCCGGGACTAAGTTTTCGATGTCTTTTTTATTTCGCACTCCCAATTCTTTTTCAACTTCCACTTCCACCCACAAACCCTGACAATCAAAACCGTTTTGGAAACGCTGTTTAAAACCTCGCATATTGTAAAATCTTTGCCAGACGTCTTTATAAGTCCTTCCCCAAGCATGATGTACTCCCATGGGGTTATTGGCGGTAATCGGGCCGTCTAAAAAGGAGAATCTTTTTTCGGAGGAATCATTCTTGTGGAGATATTTTTGCTGCAAACCCTCATTGGTCCATTTTGTTAATAAATCGTTCTCCAGTTTAGGAAAATCAACTTGTTGATCAACAGGCTTAAACATAAATTCTATTATAGCTTGCCATGCTTAATTTGACAATGAATTCCAATTTCTTTTCTTTATTGAAAGATATTTGCTATTATTAAGGTAGTAGCATATATTAAGTATTTATTTATGGACAGCGACAAAGTTATTTTGGAAATTAAAACACCCAGAAATACCGAGGAAACTTCGGAAGCCATGACGCAATTTCTCTCCAGTCTGGTTAACTTAAAACGTCAAATAGTCTATTTTTACAGGCGCGGGATACCAATTAGCCTAGAGATTGCCACCTTTGAGCAGAGAACTCATTTTTTTATTGTGATTCCGCAGAAATTCCAAACTTTTATTGAAGGTCAGTTAACCGCTCAATACCCCAAAGCGCTAATTGCAAAAAATAAGGACTACTTACCGGATATCTTAAGTTCCCCGGGAGAACTTTATGAAGGAAGGCTTAAATTAAAACATGGAGCTTTGTTCCCAATAAAAACTTATAAAGATTTTAAGGACGTTGATCCGCTAAGCTCAATTTTAGGGATTTTGGCAAAACTGGATAAAGATGACAAAGCGGTAATTCAATACCTACTGGTACCAATCGGTACCGGCTGGCAGACAAAAGGCCAAACGGCAATTCTTAAAAGCACAGATCCGGACAGAGAGAACCCTCTTAATCAATATAAAAAAATTATTACCGATAAAATCAGCCAAAACGGTTTCCGCACCGGTATAAGAATCTTAGTTAAAAGTGACAATCCGGGTTTATTCTTTAATATTGTCAACGGATTTTCTATTTTTAATAATCCCATCGGCAACAGCTTTTATTTAAGACGCCCGCATCTTTGGCAAAAAGACAGATTTGAAAGAGCACTTATTAAGCGCAGTAGGTCTTTTATCCCGTCAAATCAAGTTTTAAATGTTTCGGAAATTGCCAGTCTTTACCACCTACCGACGGAACAGCTGGCCAAAATTCACAATCTTTCTTGGACTAAAGCCATCTTTTCCGAACCGCCGGAAAATTTACCAATCGCTCAAGGTTTGGGCGACGCAGAAAAACAGGAGATTAATTTTTTTGCTAATACCGAATTTAAAAATAAACTGACGAATTTTGGCATCAAAGGAAAGGATAGACGAAAACATACTTATATTATCGGGAAAACCGGCGCCGGAAAATCCACGCTCATCGCCAATATGGCGATCAACGATATCAGAAATGGAGAAGGGGTAGCGGTAATTGATCCGCATGGGGACTTAACAGAAATAATTTTGGATTACATTCCGTCAAACCGGATTAACGACGTAATTTATCTGGATCCGTCAGATTCTTCTTCAAGCTCTTTTCATCTTAATCCGCTTGAGGTCGGGAACACGCAAAAAGAACTAGTTGCTTCCGGTATTGTTTCTATCTTTAAAAAACTTTATGGAAATTCCTGGGGACCACGGCTTGAGTATATTTTAAGAAATACTATTTTGACCCTTTTGGAAGTTCCCGATTCGACTTTTTTGGAAGTTCCCGGTTTATTAACGGATAAAAGTTACCGGGACAAAGTTGTCGCAAAGCTAAACGATCCGGTTTTAAAAAATTACTGGCTGAATGAATTTGAAACCATGACGCCACGGTTAATGAGCGAATCTATTTCGCCTATTCTTAATAAGGTTGGTCAATTTATATCTTCTAATATTGTTAGAAATATTATCGGCGCTCCTAAGTCAACCATTGATTTGGAAAAAATTATGAACGAAGGAAAAATTGTACTGCTTAATCTTTCTCAGGGAAAATTAGGAGAAGATAATTCTTCACTTTTGGGCGCGATGATAATTACAAAACTACAACTGGCGGCGATGAATCGGGTTGATTTAGCTGAAGAGCAAAGGAAGGATTTTTATCTGTATGTTGACGAGTTCCAAAATTTTGCTACTAATTCCTTTATTAAAATTTTGTCCGAGGCCAGAAAATATCACTTAGATTTAATTATGGCAAATCAGTATATGGCGCAAGTTCCCGAAGATGTCAGAGCGGCAATTTTTGGTAATGTCGGAAGCTTAATTTCATTCATAGTCGGCGCCGGGGACGCTTTCTATTTGGCTAAAGAATTAGGGGAAAGATTTAAAGAAGAAGATTTATTGGCTCTGGGAAATTATCAAATCTTAACAAAACTTTCAATAGATAGTATTACCTGCCCGCCGTTTTTGGCGCAAACTCTGCCACTCCCTATGAGTAAAAACCAGAATAGAAAAACGGTAATCCGCGTCTCCAAAGAAAGATATTCTAAGCCTACGAAAGAGTAATCCTCTCCCAAAAAGGAAAAAAGGCACCATGGGGTAATAAAATAAAAAAAGTAGCTGACGAAAGTCAGCAGACTGCGCGTGCAGTAAATACTCTTTAGAGTCTATCACCTTGCGGTGCCTTTAACACTTGAGTGCGTTGCGAAAATGGTTCGGGACCTTTCTCAGCGTTAGCTGTGATTGGATATCCCGAAACGGGTTGTTTTTTGAACATAGTAGTCCTTTCTTTCTCCAAATCGGAGTTGCTCAGCATCAAGAAGCTTTGGCGTTAGATCCTAAATGGATCCTTTGTACCAAGCTATGGCTGAGCTTCTCCACTACGAGCTAGTCTAAATCCAGGTGGATCAGGCTAGTTTAGCAGGTCAATGGGCCGCTCGCCTTTGGACCATGAGAGTCACCCCAACACCAATTCCGCCAAGAATCAGGCAGATGAACAGAGGGAACAGCGGGATGCTGTTGGAGTCTGATTCATCTGAACCGCCAGCGATACTGGTAGTTGCCGGAGTTTTCTTTGGCTTGACAGAGGTCGAAGCGACCGGAGTCGAAGTCGATTTCGGAGTCGGTGTGACAACCGGAGTTGCGCAAGGTGCGGGCGTGACTTGGACAACCGTGTCTGCTCTGACAGAGACAACGCACGTAGGTGCGGGTGTCGGAGTCGGAGTCGGACAGACGCCGATGGTGAAGGTGCCGCCAACCATGTCGTTGTTATCGGCATCTCGCCATTGGTAAGTGTAGTCGCCGGGGGCCAGGCTGATGGAATCGAAACCAGAGGTAACAAGGACGTCAGGTTCGATGATCAGTTTCCAGCCGTCGGGGACATTGCTGAACGAAACCGTTCCGCCGCACTTTACGACAGGAGGAGCCGGAGGCGTAGGAGTGCCGCAGGAACGACCAGCTGCCGTAACTGGGTATGGATTTACGACCGGACCGATAACCACACTACTGTAGGCAGACCAGCGAACCCACAACTCGTGGCCGTCGATCCCGAAGTTCGGGTACGAGGTTGTAGTCATAGGTCCGCCCCAGCCGCCGCCAGCAATGGGATCGTTTTGATCAGACCAGTCATCAGGTCCAACCCAGTCGGTTCCGTTTGTTGAATAGTCCATGTTGTAGTCGTTCGCGACGCCGGGAAGCACGATGTACCAGTTGTACTCCGTGTAGCCGGGGTCGTCAGCTGAATGGTCGCTCTGAAGCGTCGTCATGCAGACAGGCGTGATGACAGGCGGGTCAGGCGGCGCCGTGCAATTGCTAGCTGCGCTAGGAGTTGCCGAGTTCCAACTGTTGTAATCAGCTACCCAGCGTACGTAGAGAACTCCAGTTCCAGCCGCGATGGTCTGTTGGTTGTTCCCTTGTGCGCCGGTATAGGTCGTCCAGTTGAGAGCGTTCAGATCACTCTGCTTGGTAAGCCCTACCGGTCCCCATGCCAATTGATAATCGTAGTTCGCGTTTTGGCCTTCGTTGGCGAGATTAACGGTGGTGATGACATTGCCGTCGCAGTCGTAGACCGCGGTGAATCCCGGTTGGGACCACGCAGCTACTGATTGTTGATGAACGACAGGACTGGCCGTGATCGCAAATATGCTAACACCCAAAAGTGCAGCACATGCGAATACAGCGAAAAATCGACGAACACTAAACACGGTTTCCTCCTTGACTCGTGAGTCTTCGATGACTCGGTTACTTGACGGGAGACGCTGGCTTTTAAGCCTTGTGGGTATCCACCTCCATACTGCGTTTGACTCAAAATAAAGCTTGCAGTTAAGCAAGTGACGAGTGCGACGCGCTAGAGCGACTTGCCGATGATGCTCAGGATTGACTTGATTTCGCCGCTCAGAAAGAGCAGTGCAACGACAGCCACGATGGCGACGAGAGCGAGAATGAGTGCGTATTCAGCGAGACCTTGTCCTTTGGATGAAAAACGAAACATCGTAGTCCTCACTCCTATTCTCTTGCGTGATTGAACAACCGTGAAACCGAACCTAATCCGTACTAACTTATAGATACTCCCTTCATACTACTTTCTTTTGAAAATGCAATATGTCGAGTACCCTCCTTTCTTTGTAACTACTATGATCATCTGATGATGACGCTCTAGACACTAATCGCTTAATGTCCAAGGCGTCACCATCTGATGAAAATATTTTTCGCAACTTGTCAAAGTGCAATTAAAACTAAGTAACAGAACAAAACTCCGGACAGCAAATTAGTCCGGGTTTATTTTGTCACTAAGCATGGATTATACCACAAAAATCTTGAAAGTCAAACTATGGGGTGGAAAATTTGGGATTTAATTCTTCTGCCTTAAGAATGAATGCAGGCCGTAGCCGAAGCGAAGTTCTGAAAGAATTTGAGCGAACTTAATTTATTGATTAGCGGCGGCAATTAGGCAACCACGAACTTGTTTAGGATTTAAGCCTAATGCAGAAACTAAAGCAGCAAATGTAATAAATCCAAGAGGTCTTCCTTCGGATTCTACTCTCCACACAAATGCTCTATCGATTTTAGCCCTAGCAGCTAATAACGGTATTGATAAATCTCTTGCCTGCCTATATCCTTTTAGTTGCTCTCTAAAGCTTCCTCTTAACTGGGGCGCAGCGTCTGCGAAAACCGATCTAAGAGAATTACTTTTTACATCAAGGGGAATTGAATCTACAACTATTTTAAATGCTTGTGCATCACTTAAGTTTAGACTCTCAATAATGCGTGCTGCCGTAGCTAATTTTGGTATCTTACTATTACTTAATAAACGTGATATTTCCGAGTGGCTTACTCCCGAATCTAAGCCAAGCTTTCTCATGCTAAAACCAGATTTAGCAAATGCAGCCCCAAGATGAACAGCAAAAGATAAAGGAGCTTCGCTTGTAAATGCAGGAACAACATAAGTCAAAAATTGTGTTAAATATGCATACTCCTCATTTGGAATTGATTTAATAAAATATAATTTTGGTAAATATTCCAAGCTTTCCATATAAATTTAATTATCTCATTATAAGACTCAAAAATCAACTATAGGTCATTCTGAAATTTAAAGAGCTTAATTCTTTTGTCGCAAAAATGCGGGCCGCCAGTGGCGAGCCTCGCCTACTATCTAATTTTTTTGTCTAAGGAAGGCGGGAATGTCTTATCTATCCCCTTTTCTAACTTCTACTTTTATTAAAAACGCCTAAACCTATTTATCTTTATTTTCTAAACTAATCGGTTGAATTGCTTGTGATAATCTATTAGATACGTCCATCATCTGTAAGTTGTCTGGATGAAGCTCCAATGCTTTTCTTATTGCTTCTTGAAATTGTTCGATTTCCTCAGGTTGCATAGCTCTTGCCACTCCACTTTCATTGATTACCTCCAACTTACCCTCTCTAGTAAAAATAAACCTTTCTCTATTGTGATGCATTGCAATTCCTAAAGCATCTTTCTTTCCATATACCTCAGGATCCATATTGGAATATGACAATCCGGATTCAAAAGCATAACCATCACTAACATAAGCGCCGCCCATATTTAATCTACGACTTAATCCACGAACTAAACCCTGTGAGAAAAAAGCGTTACGCTCTCCCACCCAAGGAGATACCCCTGTATAAGTTATATTAAGACCCTCACTTTCCCAATTGGAAGCAATTGACTTTAAATCCCTTGATAGTCTATCAGTAGACTGATAGTTGGCATTAATTTCGCCACTTTGATCTCCTTCATTGAGATACACTACCTTATCTATTCCAGCTTGACTCAATTCTTCTCCAGTTGGAAAATCTTGAGGCACGAAACTAGAGCTACGATGAAAATCTAAAATAAAAACTGGAGGAGAATCTGATTTAATTTTACCTTGTGCTTTTAAAATTTTCACTTGTTCAGCAAAATATAATAAAGTTGCTAATCCTTGTTCAGCAGAATTTGATCTATTTGAAGTTACTTCATCATTTAACATCACAACGGGTTGATAACCCTGCTCTGCTAATTTAACTGCCATTGCTACGCTATGAGCATGCCCAGAATCTAAAACAATTGCAGTATGTGAATCTAAAACACCTGTGGCTATTAAAGTATCTATTCCTTTTTCACTCGTTTGTTCGCCTTTGCTATATCGTGGTTTGATTACGCTATCACATTTATCTATGGAGTCTATAGTGCTACTTTTTTGAAACCTAGCATAAGGACTTCCTTCAGGAACAGACCATACATCTCCCAGAGAACCGCTATTTAAGTATTCTCTCCAAGCAGTAGAACCCAAACTATCATTTTCTTGAGGAGAAACAATATCTAGGGTATCAATTTTCGCTTTTGCAATTAAATCATTATTTGGTGTATTTGGTTCCATATATTTATAATGGCAAAGTTAAATGATATCTGTCAAGGCCATGCGGGATTATCCAAGACATCCCTTGTTTCTAGCTTCAATTCCTACTAAAAACACCTAAGGATAATATAGACTTTTTATGTTGGAAAAACAAGTGTAGATTATTTTCTCTTTTCAACTTTGGAGGATTTCCTGGCCTCTAATACTTTAGTTGCTTCCTTTTCAATCCAATCAGAAAATATCTCTCGACCGCCTTCTAAAATATCAGTAACTTTTATATTATTAGGCTCAGTTTTAATATCCCTTTTGTTAGTATCGCTAAAATATAAATATCCACTCAACATGTAATTAGAATACCATAAATTCAATTGCATTTGAAGACTTCTTTAATGTATCAAACTTAACTTTAAGTGTGCCCCATTCTGCTAGGGTTTCTAAATTTTCTGTTTCCAGATTTAAACTATATTTTGCTTCTTCACGATAAATGCCATAACTATGAGCAGGGTATTTATTAACTAAATCAAGAGCGGTATCGACAGCCTCTTTAATATTATTCCTTTTCATTCTGCTAGCTAACATATCTACGGCGTATCTTAAACCGATTTGGGTTTGCCTGTATCCACTTTGTAAAAAGTACGGATCAATTTTATTTATAATTGGGTTAACAATATTTACAGCAGATTCATAAGCTAATTTTGCAGCTTCAATTTTAGAAAGCTTAATCTTGCTATCCACCCTGAGGCTTCCATAAAAAGAAGTTGCGATTGACTCAATCGTAGAAGCAATATTTGTTAAAGTATTTGTAATATCCAGTGAGGAGATATCAGAACCATCTCTTGGATTCTCCATTGGTTTATCCAAAGGTCCAATGCATGCGTCAACATCGAAATAAAGCGTATCTCCACCTAATGCCATTATCGTACCAGAACTGTAAACAAAATCAGGAATAATAACTTTTATCTCCTTAAATTTGAATTGCAGAATGCGCATAATTTTAACGGCAGAATATACATCACCGCCGTATGTTTGTAATACTAGATATAATAAATCTCCCGATTTACCATCTAAGACTTTTTCAACAAGCTCTATGTCCCTTCTACCGATACCAGCTTCTGTTTGGTCAATAAAAAATAAAACATTCTTTGGTGGTGCTTGAACAACAACCGTAGCAGCTACCGGTGTGGTAGCTTGAATTTGTGGGGCAGGAATAGGATTTTTTCTTGGTCTCCCTCTTCCTGGCATATTAAATAAATTATATCACATAAATAATTAATATGCTCTATGTCGCACAACATCTATATTACGACATAGATTTGAGGCTAAACTCCCTACCCTAAAATTGTTTTGAGGCTAAGCGATTTACTCTGGGATATAAAATTTATAATATTTTTCGTTTATTTATGTTATTCCCTACAAAGGGCTTCTTCCAAAAATCACTACAACATTATTTTGACCTTCAGCAATTCCTACTGCATCCCATCTATCCAATTGGGCATTATTATGTGGCGCATCTCTAGCAAATAACCATTCAATGACATGAACTCCAAGCAAAGGACAGTTCCCAGTTCCTCCCGTATTTTCACTTAATTCACTAAATCCAACTTTCGCATAGTTGCTTTGATCGTTTGTAAAAGTAATAAATCCAGCATGGCTATCTGATCTCCCCCCATTTGCTGTAATTTGACCAACTCTCATTTGTGCTACAGATGCTAGCTTATCATTCCATGCAAGAGAGCTTGCTCCATGAACCTGCCTATAATTATTAAGTGCAGCATATATTTCTGATGCATCTCCCATTCTGTCATCACATGGTAGGTTTCCTTCGAAGGTATATTTTCCAGTTTGCCTAACTGCAGTATCTGTTGTTTTACTACCAGGATCTGCAATTGGAACATTAGTAATTTTGATTTCAGGAGTTGGAGTAGGAGTATCAGTCGGAGTTGGAGTTGGAATAGGTAAATCTATTGTGGGAGTTGGGGCTATATTAGAGCTTAATACATAAGAACTTACTGTCTTAATTCCAATCAGAACACATATTATTAATACAACTACGATAACCACCAGCAATTGCTTATCCGCTAGAATATTTACTGGTTTAGCTTCATCTATTTTCTTTATATGCTTCTTTGATTTAGGCACAAATAATAAATAACTACTTTACTTTTTATACTCTTATTCTTGATTGAAGTCAAAAAATAGAGACCCCGCAGGTTTGCCCAAGCAAGGTCTCTAAATAAATCTTAGTAAATAATATTATTTGCGTCAATAGGCTTACTATTCTATTTTTTAAAGTCTCGGAAAACTCAACTAAATTCAACAAAATAGACAGTATAAAAAAGAAGTAGTAAAATATGCTCAGCATTAATATGAAGATTGGAAAAATTTTAAAATCATTTATTTTTAACAAAAAACTTTTTGAGATTGTTGATTGGCATGAAGATTCACTTGAGCCTTCTATATTTGCTTATGCCCTTATCTTAACTTATCATCCAACCCTATCTAAGGAACTCTCCAAGATTAGACAAGACCTTGAAATCAAACTAATTCCATACGACCGCAGCGATCCTAATTTTTTTACAAATATAAGGAAAAAGGTAGACGAAAAAACTTTTACTAAGATGTTGACTCTTATGAGAAATTTTTTGCAAAAATATAAAATCTCCGAAGAATGGTCGATGTTTATTAGCATGAAAATTCTAACAGATATTTTACCTATACCTTTCGCTTATGAACCTATTTCTTTTCATTTCCCCCCATCGTACGCTACAACACAAGACGACATCGAATGGTGGCAAGCAGGTATCAGTATTTATTACAGGAATAATTATCCATCTATTGTTTTATCTGAAGACGTTAAGATTGACAATGTCTATCAATACCTTAAAGAACATTGGAAGCCAGAGATTGAACCAGTATTGAAAAATCTTCCAAGAAAAAAACTTCAAAAAATTGATATTAATAGATTTGCATTAGGCGTAAAGATTTACATATGGAAAGATCTAGAAAGACATTCGTGGGGAGAGATCGATGAAATAATCAATGCATTAATAGACAAAACCCCATCGTATTTTGGCAAGGACTATGTTCCTACTAGGATGGAATGCGCTAAAATATTGGATGAAACAAAAGCCTATTTTAATCAAATCTACCCCCTGTAGTATCGACAAATAACTTAGTTTTTCTCCGAAAATCCATACTTTAGCAGAATGTTTTATTAACCAGCACAATTTATACTTCTATTAATTATGGAGCACTATCAAACATCAGACCTAGCGTTATCCGCTTTTTTAAATCTTTATTTTCCTATCGACTCTTTAGATAAAACTTATCCAAACAAAACAATATTTCTCTTCAAAAGAAGCAAAGAATTAGAAAGCCTGATTGAGGCTTATTGGAAAAGAAAAGTTCAAGTTAACCCACAAGATTATTTTTCAGCTATTAAGAACGTAAAGAGTCGCCTATATCAGGAATAAACATGAAGCTAATTAATATTAATATTACAAAAACAAGTAACGATTCAAAAGTTAAAGCAAGGGCAACAATAGATTTTGACACCCATCAATTGCGTGGCTTTAAAATCTTCCGAGATGAAAAAACCGGAAAAGACTTCGTTACTGCTCCAAGTTATTTTAATGGAAAATCATGGATTCCCCTTTTCAAAACCCATACCAAAGACGATTGGACAGATCTCTGTTCACAGGTAATCGATAAGTATAACGAAGAGCTAATTAAAGAATCCTTATTAGAAGATAAGTAAACATATGTTCTAGTTATATATGTTACATAGCATGTAAAAACTAGTAAAAACTAAGTAAAACTAAGTTTTTTACTCTTATATAAGAAATTTAAGAATAGTTAGTAAAAGTTGACAAATCGGACAAATCGGACAATATGAAAAAGACAAAAATATTATTGAAACTGTATTTTAAAAACGGGCTGATGAAGATGTATACCTCTAGTGGAGAGAAAAGAAGAATTTCTTCAATCATTAGCCATGTTGATTTTGAAAAGGCATATCTTAAAGTGTCATATGGCAAAGCGTTATGTGTGCATGATTGCGTCTGTAATTTCTTTAACGATGGTTGGTATTGCAACAAACACGAACTATTACAAGTATTTAAAGCATTTATGGAAGGAGGTACACAAAGTTCATAGCAACGAGGGGAGTAAACAATGGATTTATTTAACTAGTAACTTAAACTCTATCTCATTTCCTTTATCCCTAAAATCATAGAAAAACCTAGAATCATTATCAACATGGAAATTTTCAATTGCTTCTCTAATTGACTTCAATATTTCAACCGGATTTACATTTTTTATAATCAGTGGATTTCTCATTGATGCTTTCCTTAATGTTTGATCCGCAAGATGCATATAGGTTGAATAAGTTGTTTGAATGTCTTTATGTCCAACAAGCGTAGCAACTTCAGTAATTGGCACGCCCGCTTCTAGCATGTGCGTTATATAACTATGCCTTAAAACGTGTGGATACATTCTCTTAATAATACCCGCTTTTTTAGCTCGTCTTTTTATATCTGTTGAGAAGTCTTGGGGATTTATTTCATTCTCTTGAGAATTTCTGAACACTAAATCATCAATTTTCCTACCTAGAATTAACTCTTTTAAATTGGTAATTAAAGGATCTGTGAAATATACTGTTCTATTCTCGTTTGTTTTAGTGTCAATAAACGTTGCCTTTCCTTCGCTTAAATCTAGATTTTTGATTTTTAGTTTTGACGCCTCAGAGAATCTACAACCCGTATACGCAATGAACATGGTTAATATTCCATATCTAATATTTAGAAATGTACAATCTTTCCCCTGCAGCTTTCCATATGTAAGCGAGGTGTTAATTAATTTTTCTATTTCTTCTATGGATAGAATAACTATATCCGGCTTCTCTTTTTTAAATGACGAGAAACCATCTAAGAAATCTACTTGGATTCCCCTGTCTCTGAAGTAATCAAGTATTTGTCTAAAGACAAAATAATATGTATTTAAAGAGTTATTTCTTTGGCCTTTGTTTTTTAACTCCATGAAGAACTGTTCAACAAGCTGTTTAGTCAATTCCCTGCCGTCTAGCCACTTAACAATGACTCTAAGGCGTATTCTACAATGCCTAACGCTTTGATTAGCTAAATTCTTCTTAATTGTGATAAATGAGAGGAAATCTTTTTCGTCTATTTTCATACTCCCTTTCTAGGGGAGTAAACAGTGGATTTATTGAATTTATTATACTATAAAAATCCGATAAATTCCACTATTTTTATGCCTAAACTTCACTGATATATATAACCCTACATCCCATTAATATCAACGAACTTTATGCCTACTCCCGTAGTACTTTTAAGTAATAAAAAAGCACCCGAAGGTGCTCTATTAAAAATATGAAGCTAGAGTTTTAGTTCTTTTGCCTCAAAAAAGCGGGAATGTCCCAGGTGTCGTCTTCTTCTTCAACCGGCGGTTCGCTTGGTACCGGCGGTTCAATATTATTTACTGGGCTTGATGATTGAGATTGTTCCATTACCCGGTTAATAGTTGGTGTCATGAATTCTTTTAGCGTTTGCCTGGTTGAATCAAAACCGGTGGCAATTACTGTGATCTTGAGCTGGTCATGCATGGTTTCGTCAATCGTGGCGCCAAAAATGATGTTAGCGTCCGGATCCGCTTCCGAGGCAATAATTTTTGCCGCTTCGTCAACCTCGTTCATGGTTAAATCGGGTCCGCCGATAATGTTGAACAAAACTCCTCTAGCTCCATTCATAGAGATCTCCAAAAGAGGCGATGCGACTGCGGCTCTGGCGGCGGCTTGGGCCCTGTTTTCCCCAACTCCAGTACCAATGCCCATCAAAGCCGAACCCGCGTTTGCCATAATTGTTTTAACGTCGGCAAAATCAACATTAATTAAACCCGGCAGGGTAATTAAATCCGAAATACCCTGCACGCCCTGCGTTAAAACCGAATCGGCAACTTTAAACGCTTCCAAAAGAGACAATTTTTTATCAACTACATCTAGTATTCTTTGGTTGGGGATAACAATTAAAGTATCAACTTTATCCTTTATTTCTTCTATCGCGTCCTCTGCGGTAACCATTCTCCTTGTGCCTTCAAACGCAAATGGTTTTGTGACTACTGCAACCGTTAGCGCTCCGACTTCTTTAGCCGCTTTGGCAATTACAGGAGTTGCCCCCGAACCTGTCCCCCCGCCCAATCCCGCGGCCAAGAAGAGCATGTCTGTCCCCTCCAACATTTCTTTGACTTTTTCGTAAGATTCTTCTGCTGCTTGCTTTCCAATTTCCGGATTTCCGCCCGAACCCAAACCCTTAGTTAAATCTTCACCGATTTGCATTTTAGTGGCTGCCTGGTTTAAGAGAAGCGACTGGGCATCGGTATTAATGGCGATAAAATCTACTCCTGCAATTGTGCTTTGAGAAATCATAGAATTCAAAGCATTGCTTCCACCGCCTCCAATTCCCGCCACTCTTATTTTGGCAAAATTAGTTGTTTGCGGTTTTATTAACATAACGAATTATATGGGCATACTAGCAAATAAAAAGTGATTTTGCAAGTCACATTTAGGGCAGGAAGGATTTGAAAAACGCTAGAGCTTTTGTAAAGATTTTGCTGTTTAATTTAAAAGGAATTGATGGCATAGTAAAACCAAACGGCAGTGAAGAGACAATTTCAATTGTCCCGCCGTATTTTGCTAAGCCAATCACTGTTGCAAATGACGGTTCGCCAATTTCATCGATTATCCCTTTGACATTGGTAGGAATCGCGACTCTTACCGGCATCGCCAGTGTACGTTTCGCCGCATCGGTTATACCAACTGTTTTAGCTCCCCCACCGGTAATTACTACCCCCGATGGCGTCTGACCACCGAATCCGCTCTTTTTTATTTCAATACCAATCATAGTGAACAATTCGTTTAGTCTTGGCCGGATAATACCATCAACTAAAGTTTTTTTGGAAACTTTTCGCAGTTCCTCAGCTAACGCCAAGCCACTTAAATCTATTTCGTCGCTTGAGGATTTTTCGGGTTTTTCTTCTGCTTCCTCTTCTTCAAGTTTGAATTGTTTTTTAGTAGGATTTGAAAGGAAAAGTTTTATTTTTTCCGCCGATTCAAGAGAAATTCTTAGGCCAATCGCCAAGTCGTTGGTAATATGCCTGGCGCCGATTGGAATTACCGAAGAGTAAGCGACCGATCCGTCAATATAAATGGACAGGTCTGTGGTTCCCGCTCCGATGTCAACCAAGACGACACCCAGCTCTTTTTCTGTATCCGATAACACCGCTAAAGAACTGGCATAACCGCTAAAAACCACCGCATCTAAATCCACGCCGACTTCCGAGAAAGCTTTTTCCATATTTTTAATTGAGGTGCTGTTAGCGGAAATGATGTGCGTATCAACTTCCAATCTGACTCCGGTCATGCCGATCGGGTCTTTTATTCCTTCCTGTCCGTCAACAATGTAACTCCTAGGCAAAACGTGAATTATTTCGCGGCTGGAAGGCAGGGAAACGGCTCTGGCCGCATCAATCACACGGGTTAAATCATTTGGCGTTATTTCCCCTTCGGGATGCGCAACTGCCACCACTCCCCGTGAATTTTGCGATTCAATGTGACTGCCGCCAATTGAAGCAACGATGTGCGAAGCCGAATATCCAGCCATTCTTTCCGCAGCCTCTAAAGAATTATTAATAGACAAAACTGCCTCATCAATGTCAACTATCTGTCCTTTTCTGATTCCGTTTGCCATAGATTCGGAAACGCCCAAAACATTAACATCTTCATCAACTTTGGCAATCAGAGTCACGATTTTGGAAGTTCCGATATCTATACCTACAACTATTTTTCCTTCACTCATATGCATTAAAACGAAACAACTGGATTATCAAACCTGAAATCTAAAATTCTCAGCTTCTTTCCTTCTATTGTAAGACTAGATAGGATCAGTTGTAAAGAGGATAATTGGCTCCCAATATCTTTTTTTGAGGATAAAATTACCTCTCCCCCATCCAAAAGAGTTATGGCGAACGAACCATCCGAACTGGCTGTAACACTGGTAAAAAGAATTCTTCTCTGAGTCAGTTCATTTTCTAAATTAGTTTGATTAGATATCTTACTTTTTGCCAAAGGGCTAATGACTGAGGCTTTGACGAAATTGAAATAGAAATACTCCAGTCCGATAGTTGCTATTAATAAAAGAATGACGACAACAAAGACTAATTTCATTTTAACCCTGAGTTTTTCTTTTTTAAGCAGTCTTTTTTGTCGCAACATCTTTAAGCACCTTAACTATATTTTGGGCCGCTTCGGGAACTAAAACATTCTGTTCCAGGCGATACTTTTCTAAATTTTTAAGCATCGCTAAAATTTTTGCCACAAAAATTTCCGGAGTTAATTCGTTTTGTAGGCCAATTTCTCCCAGCCCCAACCCTTTTAAGAACAGGGCGTTTTTTAATTGCTCATTTCTTTGGGAAAAGGGTAACGGAATTAAAAAAGCCGGTGTTTTAAAATAAATTAATTCTGTCACGGTATTTAATCCCGCCCTACCAACCACTAAATTAGACCTGCTTAAATTATTCGCTGTATCCTCGGGAGAAAAAAATCTTTGTGAATGATAATTTTTGGCAAGCTGGGAATCAAGTTTATTTACTGCCGATTGCAGTCTTTCGAAATCGGCATGTCTTCTCGCATCTCCTGTTTGATGAACGACAGTAAATTTTTCCAAAAGCTCTTTCAAAGATTTTTCCACGAGCAGATTTATTGCGTGCGACCCGCTGCTTCCCCCAGTAATATAAATTTTGGGCAGACCCGTTTCTTCTCTAAAGGGTTTTGCGTTTAGAACTACTCCTCTTAACGGATTTCCGGTCAAAACAGTTTTTTGTTTAGGAAAATACTGTTCCGATGACTGCCATGAAATACAAATTTTTTGAGCAAATTTAGCTTCTATTTTGTTGGCAAATCCGGCTTCCAAAGTTTGTTCATGAATGACGATTGGTATTCTAAGAAGGAAAGCCGCCAAAATTACCGGCAAAGAAATATAACCACCAAATCCTAGAACAATATCCGGCTTAATTTGCCTTAGGATTTTTAACGACTGGAAAAACCCCACCGGGAATTTTGTCAGAGATGGAATAGTGTGCTTAGTAAATCTTCTTTGCAATCTGGCCGCATTGATTGAATAGAAAGGAACGCGAAGTTTTACAATCTCTTCATATTCCAGAGAAGTCGCGCTATCTCCTTCAAAGCTATGTTTTCTACCAATATAATAAATTTCGCTGTTTCCAAGCTTTTCTATAACTGCTAAGGCCGGTGATAAATGTCCGCCGGTGATTACGATTTTCATACTTTTTCTTCTTGCTTGGCAATGTTTAAAAGTATTCCGACAGCCGTGAGATTAATTATCAACGCCGATCCCCCATATGAAATAAAAGGCAATGGAATACCGGTTAAAGGTAAAAGCGCTGTCTGGGCAGCTAAATTAATAACAATTTGCATCGCTAAAAAAGTTATAATTCCTCCTGCTAATAGCTTACCAAATTGGTCCTTGGCATGAATAGCAATATAAAACCCCCGCCAAATAATAATTACAAAAACTACGATGATTAAAAGCGCTCCAATAAATCCCAATTCTTCGGCAATAATCGCAAAGATTGAATCGGTCGCGTTTTCCGGAAGATAAGCATATTTTTGTAAAGAATTGCCCAAACCGACTCCGGTTAGCCCACCTGAACCTAGGGCAATTAAGATTTGCCTGACATGATAAGAAGAACTGCTGATGTCTTGATTGAAATTTAAATAAGACGTGACTCTGGCCGCCCGATAGGGCTCAAGCTTCGCAAACAAAATGCCTATCACTGCGATAATCGGGGCGAGAATAAAAAAATATAGCGTTCGGGCTCCTGATAGGAAATATAAAATAATTCCTTCGGCGAGAACAATAACTGCCGTGCCCATATCCGGCTCTAAAATAACTAAGGCAATTATCATCGACAAGAGTAATAGAAAAGCCCAAATCCGGCCTTTTTCTTTTTTTGAAAACCAGGCGGCAAGATAGATTGCTAGGGCAATTTTTACAAATTCCGAAGGCTGCAGAGTTGTAAATCTTAAATTAAGCCATCTGCTGGCGCCCAAAGTTTTTACACCAATTCCGGGAATAAAAACTGCCAACAATAATCCAACCGCCACGAGTAATATCGGTATCGCTAAGTTGTAAAGCTTATGATAATCAAAGCGGGAGAAAAAAAGAAGCGCAATCAGACCCAAAATGATCCAAAAGAATTGGTCTCTGACAAAATGATATTTGTCAACAAAGTCGCGGAAGGCCACAAAAGAAGAAGCATCATAAATCATGAAAAGGCCAAAAAACGTCAGGAATAAAACGGAGACGAGCAGAATTAAATCAATTCTTTTCATTACTTAATGAAAGCGAGGTAAAGACCAAGAATTGCAAAGAAAGCGCCCAGTAACCAGGCTCTCATAACAATTTTTGGCTCATCCCAACCTCTTTTAAGGAAATATAAATGCAAGGGTGCGGCCGGCAAGATTCTCCTTTTTAAGAATTTTTTGCTCAGAAGCTGTATTAAAGATGAACCGACTTCCAAAACAAAAACTCCGCCAATAACAACGATTGCTAAAGTTTTACCGGTTAAAAGGCCAATTATAGCCAGCGATGCTCCCAAAGACATTGAACCGACATCTCCAAGCCAAATTCTGGCTTTAAAGATATTGAAATATAAGAAAGCGGCAATGCTTCCCATGAGTACTGCCACAAAAATTCCCAATGATTGGTCTACATTCGTATAGGAGATTGCCAAAAATGAAACCAAAGCAATAAGCATTAACCCCGGAGCCAATCCGTCTAGTCCGTCGGTGATATTGAAAGCGTTCACGAAAGCAACAATCACAAACGCCGCAAACGGAATATACAAAAACCCAATGTCTGTAAGCCCAATTCCTCTAATAAAAACGAAACTATAACCTAATTTTGTATAGAGAATGGTTGCCGGAATAAAGGCAATAGCTAGCTGTAGTAAAAACTTGTACCTCAATCTTAAACCAAAAAAAGGTACCTTCGCACCGTTGGCTAATTTCTTACCATCATCATATAAGCCCAACACTCCAAAACTAATAAAGGTAAATAAGATAACGAATATTTCTAAAGGGTTTATTTTTACGTTAAGTATTCCAAAAGACCACAAAAATATCACTGTGGAAACGCAAATAATTAAAAGCCCTCCTCCGAATGGTGTGCCCACTTTCCATTTGTTGAATTTGTCAAAAAGCGGAGTAGGTTTATTGAATGGGTCTACGGTTGCCTGATCTTGCCTTCTAAGTTTTATTTTGTAGAGAAAATCGATGAAGGGGATGATTAAAATTGCTGTGACGACTAAAGAAAGCAGTGTTAGCCCCAAAAGTTGTGTCATATATTGATATTATAATACCTAGAGAGTATACATTCAATCGGACGTATCCTCTTAGCCGAGGATTTCCATTATAGCATTCGCTAACTTTTCGCTATCGTGCCTGATGATACTTCTTTTTAAGCTATCTGAAGAATCAGCGACCAAGATGACGTCGTTTATCAAATTTTTTCTCACTACCTGTAATTTACTTTTTTCGTTCAAATCATCTTCAACGGGATGTTCATCAAAATCCTTGTACCAGGCAAGTGTTTCTTGTTTGGGTATTTTTTTGTTAACCAAAATAACATCTAGCTGACCTTTCCCAGTATATTGCTCTAAATCTTCAATATGATCCTTAGCGGTATGTTTAGTTGTTTGGCCATATTTAGTCATCAGGTTTAAAACATAAATTTTCTTGCCTTTTGAATTTTTAATTGCGGTTTTTATCCCTGTTACTAAAAGGTTTGGAATAATGCTTGTGTATAAATCACCCGGTCCGATAATGATTGCATCTGCTTCCTTAATTGCTTTTTTAGCATCAGGATTAGCCTTGGCTTTAGGTTTTAGAAAAGCTCTTTTTATTTTCGCTCTTTTTTCGCGGCTCTCAACTTCATCGATATGCGTCTCCCCTTCAATAATTGTTCTATCTTCAAGCTCAATGCATAGATCGCTTTTGGTATAAGTAACCGGGATTACCCTCCCCCGGATACGCAAGATTTTTCCAACTTCCTCAATCGCCTTTTTCATACTGCCGGTAGTTTTTGTGAGGGTTGAAAGAAAAATATTACCAAAAGTATGTCCTTTTAATCCTCCTTCTTCAAACCGATAATTAAACATATCCCGCAAAAGCTTTGAGGATTTTGCCAAAGCAACCAAGCACTGCCTGACGTCGCCAGGAGGAAGCACACCGAGCTCATCGCGTAATCTACCGCTTGAGCCGCCGCTATCCATCATCGTGATAATTGCGGCTAGGTCAACCTCATATTTTTTAAGACCCGATAAAGCTACAAAGCTACCGGTTCCGCCACCTATTACAACAATTTTTATTTTTTTTCTCATGCAACTACTCTTTAGAGGCTAACATTCTTTCTGCCTCCCGAAGCTCATCTCTTGTGTTTACCCCTCTCCAAGGAATTCTTCCAGCTCTTACTGTTTCTACCTTCTCGCCATTTTGAATACCTATATCGATAAGGTTCGTAAGGTAATATTCACGCGTGACTGGGCTTTTTTTAACTTTAGGTAAATACCTTCTTAAAAATCCTGTGTTCATTACGTAACACGCAGGGTTGATTTCATGGATTTGTCTTTGCTCATTCGTTGCATCTTTTTCTTCCACCATTCCCATTACTCTCCCTTCTCCGTCCCTAATTACTCTTCCTAATCCTGTTGGATTATCGACATCGATTGTTAAAAAAGTTAAAGCAGCTTTATGTTGCTTATGGGTATCGATAAGCTCTCTTATCATCTCTCTTTTGTAAAATGCGGAGTCATCTCCTTGTAATATTAAAATGTCTTCTACGTCGTTTGGAAGTTCGTGTAACCCTTTTAGTACTGCATGAGCCGTTCCTAATCTTTTTCGCTGTTCTGCAAATAAGACATCGTGTCCAAAAAGTCTCATAACGGAATGTTTTTGATAACCAACTACTATTACGATCGGGTAAACATCGAGTCCCTTTAAAAGCTCAGCGGTATGTAAAATCATTGGCCTACCTGCAAGCTCCATGGTAACTTTATTACCAGTTTTATCCCGCATTCTCTTGCCTTCGCCTGCCGCCAAAACTATAGCTCCAAATCTTTCTAACATATTATTCTTCGTTTATCCTTTTTATGTTTGCTCCCAAATTACTTAATCTTTGCTCAAACTGTTCATATCCTCTATCTAGATGCTCTATATCAAAAAGTACGCTTTCTCCTTTGGCCGCCAAAGCAGCCAGAACAAGACTCGCACCGGCTCGTAAATCCGATATTGTTAAGGCTGCATTATGTAGCGTAGTTGGCCCAAAAATTCTGATGGCGTGAAAATTTTTACCATTATCATCTTTAATGTTAAAGTTATATACTTCTTCAGGATTTTTTACCTCCGGTTTGTAAAATTCAATATTCGCTCCCATTTTTTTTAGCTCGTCCACATACGTAAACCGATTCTCGTAAACTGTTTCGTGAATTGAAGATTGTCCATTGGCTTTGGTCATTAGCACTGCCCACGGACCTTGCCAATCGGTCATAAAGCCAGGATAAAAAGAAGTCACCACATTGCTGGGCTTTAACTCCTCTTTGTAAAAGAATCTTATTCCGTTTTGTTTTTCTTCAATTCCCCCCCCGCAATATTTAACCAATTCTAAAAATTCTTCCAAGCCTTTGCTTTTTATGTCGCGTATGAAAATATCTCCTTGGGTAATTAAAGCCGCAACCGCGAAAGTTACCACTTCGTTTCTATCAGGCGCAATTGTAAATTCCGCACCGTGTAATTTCGTCACACCTTCAATAACTATTTTCCTTGGGTTTTCTCTGATTATCTTTGCTCCCATCCTATTTAGTAAACCTATCAGCTCATCAACTTCCGGTTCCTGTGCCGCATTTTCTAATACCGTTTTGCCTTTAGCCAAAACCGCCGCTAGAAGCATTGTTTCTGTACCGGTATGAGTGCTTTTTGAAAATTCATAAGTAGCACCGGTAAGACCTTTGGGCGCTAAGGCATGAAAATACCCGTCCTTACTGTCGTACTGAATTTTAACTCCCATTTTTTTTAAGCCCCCGACGATTCTGTCTATTGGTCTTGCTCCGATTCTACAACCACCCGGATTTGGAATAATGGCTTTTCCTAATCTTGCTAGAAGCGGAGCTAAAAACATATAAGAAGTTCTTATCTCGGCCGCTTTATCCAGCGATATTTTTTCACTTAAAATATTTTCCAATCTTATTGAAACGCTATGGTCGTTAAGCTTTACTTCTCCTCCTAGATTACGGATTATTTCAGCCATAATCATAAAATCTGAAATCAAAGGTACGTTTCTAACAATCACTTCATCTTTGGTTAAACAAGCTGCCACTAGAATTTTCAAAGCAACATTTTTTGACCCAAGTACAAAAACTTCGCCTTTCAATTTTTTTCCGCCGTTAATTACAAATTTATTCATAAATTAATTCCTTTCCTATTTTATAAACATCTCCGGCACCCATTGTTATAATTATATAACCATCATTAAAGCCTTTTTGGTTGAGATATTTTACCACATCTTCAAGTTTAGCAATATATAAAACGTCTCTTTGAATTTTTGAAACGTTATCAGCTAAAATTTTTGAGGATATCGTATCATCAACACTTTCCCTCAACGAGGGAAATATATCTACCAAGATTAATTCGTTCGCAAGATTGAATGAGGATATAAATTGTTCAAATAAACTTTTGGTTCGCGAGTAAGTATGTGGTTGAAAAATACAAACAATTTTTTTGTTCGGATACATTTTCTTAAAAGCACCGAGAGTGCTTTTTATCTCCGTTGGATGATGAGCGTAATCGTCGTAAATTAATGCTCCAGACGTAGTTTTTCCTACAAATTCCGATCTTCGCTTGGTTCCTTTAAACGCTAGTAAACCTTTTTTAATATTATCTATTGATATCCCCAACTCCAAACAGACGATAATTGCCGCCAGAGCGTTCAAGGCGTTCTGCTCTCCGGCAATATTTAAAGAAAACTCGCCAAGTAGCGTATCTTTTGCATTAACCCAAAAGAAAGTTTTTTCCGGAGATACGTTTACCTTTTGCAGGCTGAAATCAGCGTTCTTGAAAAACCCATAGGTAATTACTTTTCCCGCATATTGTTTTATAACACTCGCAGTTTCCAAATCATCTATACAAGCAATTAGAGCTCCCGGTTGCTTTATATTTTTAGCGAAATTTAGAAATGCTTCTCTTAGTTGATCCATCGATATGTATAAATCCGGATGATCAAATTCAATGTTGGTAATCACTCCAATATGCGGATGTTGCCATAAAAACTTTGGCGTGTGATCATATTTTGGCTCCGTTGCGTATTCGTCTGCTTCGGCGACAAAATATTTGCCTTGCCCAAAATGACCGGAGGAACCAAGCGAGGGAATGTCACCGGTACCAATCAGGAAAGCTGGATCTTGTTTATTTTCCTTAAGTACCGTCGCGATCATTGCCGAAGTGGTAGTCTTTCCATGTGAGCCGGCTACTGAAATCCCCTCAAAATTATTATTGAGTAATTCCCCATCCATAAACTTACCAACTGCTTGTCCTTGTGTCCAAACGGGAATTCCTAATTCTTTCGCTCTGATTACTTCGATATTTTCAAAACCACCGTGAGCACCGGTCGTAATCAAAAGATCGCAAGCCTTTAAATGATCTTGCGAAAAACCAACTAACGGCTCTATTCCAGCCTTTTTTAAAGGCGCATCTGTAATAAATTCTTCGCCTAAATCGCAACCCGACACTTTAAAACCGGCCTCTTTTGCGATAATTGCCAGAGGTGTCATTCCTACTCCTTTTATGCCTACGAAATGAATATTTTTAATTTTATTCATTGCTCAAGTTTTATTTCTCGCCTCTAAGGCTTCCTTAACCATTTTATACTCATCCCAAGGCTCTTCTCCCTTACCGTAATTCATGGAACCCTCCTGAGATTTACCGGTAATTAGTACCAAATCGTCTTTCTTAGCCATTTGTATTGCAGCCTGAATTGCTTCCCTTCTATCGGGTATTCTAATAACTTCACACTTTCCCTTTTTTACGCCAACTTCAATTTCCGCAATAATTGCGTCAACATCTTCCGTTCTTGGATCCTCGGCAGTCAAAATAATAATGTCGCAGTACTCTGAAGAAATTTCCCCTAGAAATGGTCTTTTTAGTACGTCTCTTTCTCCGGCGCTTCCGAAAACATGAATTAAGCTACCCTTAACTGTTGGTCTTAATGCTTTTAGTATTTGTTCGGACGCATTTGACGTATGAGCAAAATCAATCATTACGCTAAAATCCTCTTGATATACATAATCCACTCTTCCAATGGGTTCACGAAAAGATTTAAGCGCTTTTTTTATACTTTCATCAGCTATTTCTAGAGTTTTACACGCCGCAACTGAGGCTAAAACGTTATACTGATTAAACTCTCCCAGCAAATTATTCCCTTTGATATTAAACGTGTTTTTATTATAATCAGCACTTTCGGAAAGTCCGTAAGTTATCCAATTTTCTTGAGCCTTTTTACTTTTAACATCTGCTAAAAACATGTACGAGCTATCGTCGCTGTTAACGATACATATTTTTGCTTTTTTCAATAGCCCGCTCTTCGTCTTTAAATAATTATCATAGGTTTTATGGTAATCCAAGTGTTCATTTGTAACATTGGTTAAAACTCCGACTTTGATAGGAATTCCTGCAATTCTATGCTGATCAATTGCATGTGACGTAACTTCTAAAACAAAATACTCTGATTTTTTATTTCTTGCTTTTCTAAAGAAGCTTTGCAAAGAAAACGAAGTTGGAGTTGTGCGGTGAAACTCTGTATCGTAAGCTTTCCCGTCAATTACCGCGTTGATACTTGAAATCATGGAAACCTTTGCTCCCGAACTTTTTAAAATATGGTAAATTAAATTCACTGTAGTTGTTTTTCCGTCCGTTCCGGTTACAGCTATTACCTTCATTCCTCTTGAAGGAAAAAAGAATAGAATATTAGCGAGAATAGCTACAAAAAAATGGTAAATATTTTTAATTCTTTGCCACATCGCTATATTATACCTTTTATTAAATCCGTTCTCCAGTTTAGTATAATGAGAAAGTGATCATTAACAGAACTCAAAATACTATTCTAGCCAAAAAAATCTCTTCCAAAAAAGGCTTTGGGAAAATAACCGGACTTTTGGGTAAAAATGAGGCTGAGACGATCATTTTTGAGACCAGATTCGGTATACACACCTTTTTCCTGCGGTTTCCCATTGATTTAATCGTTTTAGATAATAAAGGCGTGGTAAAATTGGCTGAAACTGTAAAACCGAATAAAATTGTCTTCTGGAACGTGAAATTTAAAACTGTCATTGAGCTTCCTACGAATACTATCAACAGAACCAGAACCAAAATAGACGATATTGTCACTTTCTAGATTCCTTAATTTCCTTCCGGTGGTATCCTATAATAACTGAAAAGTGATTTTGCAATGTCAAAAAAGATCGGTGCGGCAGTGTCTGCTCCGTAAATTGAGGCTGTTGGCCGATTGAGAATTACTAGCATTGCAAACTTTGGGTTATCGGAAGGAGCAAATCCGACAAAGGAAGCGATTGTCTGATTTGGATCATAATGACCGCTCACCGGAATAGACGCCGTTCCGGTCTTTCCAGCTACGCTGTAGCCCTTTAAGCGAGCCCAGGAAGCCTCTCCTTTGTTGACCGCATTAACCATTATTTGGGCCATCACTTTGGCCGTTCCTGGACTAATAGGTGTGTCTAAAACTTTTGGTGTAATTTTAGTCGTATTTCCATCAGCGTCCTCAACCGCCGCTACTACCTGCGGCTGCATTCTCACGCCATCATTCGCGATCGCTGCCGTAGCGTCCAAAAGTTCAATTGGCGTTACCGATATTCCCTGGCCAAAACCTGTGGTAGCCAAATCCACGGCGTACCACTCGTTTTTGGGCTTAAGCGAGGCGGAGACTTCTCCTTGCAAATCTATTCCGGTATTATCACCAATGCCAAATTTGCCTAAATAATTTATCATCCCGTCCACCCCTAACTTTTGGGCGACAAAAACCATTCCCGTATTGTCAGAGTGCTGAATAACGTCCACCATGTTAGTATTCGGAAAATACTTATTGTCCCACGTCTCCAGTTGATAGCCGCTAACCGATACAGGACCTGTGCAAATGTTACACTTTGTATCCGGCGTCACCAGCTTAGCGTTCATGGCCGCCGACATTACCAATGGCTTAAAGGTTGACCCCGGTTCGTACAAATCTGAAATAAATGGATTTTTGTAAAGATCATCCGAATAATCCTGATAATCTCTAGGATCAAAATTGGGATATACTGCCATCGCCAGAATTGCGCCGGTTTTCGGATCCATTATTCCCACCATTCCTGAGGTTGCCCCGTATTGCTCTACTCCATCTTTAATTTTTTGTTCGACTAAAAATTGTATTGACCTATTAATACTGATGATTAAATTCGCGCCGTCGGTAACACCCGTTGACTGATTCATCTCGGCTAGAATTGGCCTACCGAAGGCATCATTCACCTCAACCGCCAATCCCTGCTTACCACTAAGGAGCCGGTCGTAAAATCCCTCCAATCCAAAATACCCTTTATTATTACCGGCGCTGTCCTTACCGACAAAGCCCAGTAGTTGAGCCGCCATCGAAGCTTCCGGATAAAATCTTTGATATTGGTTATCAAAACCAACTCCCGGCAAGTTCATTTTTTCTAAGTTTTGCTTAATTTTTGTATCAACGCCTGATTTTATTGGCACCCAGAATTTATCAAGCGCAAGATCGGCGCTAACCGAAGCGATATCTATCTGCAGGGTTGAAGCAAGAATTGTCGAAACTTCATCCTTATTTTTTATTTCTTTTGGATTTGCAAAAACTAGATAAGACACCTTATTGGCAGCTATAGGGAACCCGTCTGAAGTTCTTATTTCTCCTCTTTGCGGCATAATCGTAGTGGTTGTCCCATATTGTTCTTGACCAAGCAAAGAAAGCTCTTGGGCTTTAACGACCTGCCAGTAAAAAAGCTTCGCGACAACCAAAAGAAACAAAAAAACTAACCCCAAAAATACGAAGCGATATCGCCATGTCATTGTTTGTAAGCAACCGGCACTTGACCGCTTAAGACAAAGCCTGTTGTTTGCTCTACGAAACCCTCTTTAGAAGCCTCCTCAGCAATATTTGTCAACGAGGATTTAGTATAAAGATTTACTGAAAGCAGTACGTTTTGCATTTTGTAGGCATCAATTTGCTCCTGAATTTGACCAAGCATCACTCCCGAGGTCGCCACCTGATTAGAAATGTAAGTCCTGACTATTGATAGTCCAAAGACTGTCAATGCTAAAATTCCGATTAGTAAAACTGGTTTTTGCATATTAATTCCTTTCAAACACCCTTAGTTTTGCGCTTCTGGCGCGGGAATTATGCTCCCTCTCTTCTTTTCCCGCCTCAATTGGTTTTTCGGTAACTATTTTTCCCAAACCCTTGGCCGCAAAATCCTTGAATGTTTTCTTAACTATTCCATCCTCCAGCGAATGAAAACTAATTACTGCTATTCTTCCCCTTTTTTCCAAAAGTTCTAAAGCTTGCGGCAGTGCGACTTGTATATTTTCAAGCTCGTTATTTACCGCTATCCGCAAAGCCTGAAACACCTTTTGGTTAATTTTATTTCTCGTAAAATCAGAAACTTCTCCTGTAATCCCATAGGCCTTGGCGACAACATCCGCTAATTCTTGCGTCGTCTGTATTGCTTTTATTTTACGGGCGCCGACAATACCACTAGAAACGGCCCGAGCACGATGCTCTTGACCAAGTTTATTAAATAAATCATAAAGCTCTCCTTTCCCTAAAAGATTAACCAGAGCTTCCGCCGTGACGCTTTGATTTTTATCCATACGCATGTCCAGCGGTCCTTCTCTTAAAAAACTGAATCCTCTCTCAACCGCATCTACTTGATGAGAAGAAACTCCCAAATCAAATAAGACTGCGCTGACCCTATCAAAATTATTTAAATGTGCAATTTTCCCCAGATCCTTAAAATTCCCTTTTGCCAAAACCAAATTCTTTAATCCTGAATCTTTAATCTTAAATCTTTCTTGAACATAATCTAATGCGTCTTGATCTATATCTATTCCAAGAACTAATCCCCCGCGATTTAAAATCGACTCCGCGTGTCCGCCGCCTCCGATGGTCGCGTCAATGTATTTCTTGCCTGATTGAACTTGTAAAAGCTCAATTACTTCTTTTAAAAGTACCGGCGTATGATAATTATTCATCGCCTTTTTCACCTTCTTTTTGGATCAGGCGCTTCGAAATCGAATCGATATTTTTTTCCAAACCTTTTCGATAAGTAAGCCACCTGTTTTTATCCCAAATTTCAACGTACCGGGATAAACCTATGAAGACGACATCGTCTTCAACTCCCGCAAATTCTCTAAGATAAGCTGGTAATACAAACCGGCCTTTATCATCGAGCTCAATCCCTGATGCTCCACCAAGTAAGAATCTTTGAGTTTCTCTGGTTTCTGACTCAATAAAAGGTCTACCCTCGGTTCCTTCAAGAAGGGCCTTCCAGTTTTCTTCTGAGACGACAATAAGTGAATTTTCATATCCTAAAGTTACAATTAATTTATCTCCCAAAACTTCCCTGAATTTCTTCGGAAATGCTGTTCGCCCTTTTGCGTCAACTTTTCCATCATATTGACCGAGTAACATACCTGCCTTTCTGTGTCCCACCTTTTCCCACTGTGGACCACTTTATTCCATTTTGCAGCAGTTTTCACAGGGTGTCAAGGGGCAAAGGGGGTGCTTTAGTGTTTAGAACAAAAAAAATCACTAGATTTAGTGATTTTGCTAATTTCCGTGAAAATTAAATTTTATTGCGCTGCCGGGGTTAATTGGACTTGATAGATTTTCCCGTCGGTTTTGGTTACTTTTACAATCAATTGGACAGCGGTAATTCCGATATCGTAGTGACAGACATCCGAACAGGTTCCAAACACCATCTTTTGTGTAATTGTTTGACCCGGGGTTTTAACGTCAACGTGACCAATCGTCCCTCTTGGAATACTTTGTCCCGAAACTTCCGCATTATAAGAAAGTTGATAATCAACCGAGGTAATATCCTCGGTTTTGGTAATAGTCATGGTCGCTGTTTGCATGTTGGCTGCCTCAACGAGCGTTAATCCAATGTCGCCTGGCTGTAAGGTTAAAACCGGCACTTCGGTTGGAGCAGCTGCTTGATTTGAAACATTGTTTGAACCTTTTAAGGTTAGCATCAAAACCCCAACGACGATTAAAACCAAAGCTAAAGCCGCAACTCCGGCGGCTATTAGAATTCTTTTATCTTTTAAATATTTCTCCACTAAAATTAGCATAGACAAAACTTACAAAACTGTCAATAGCTAGTCAATTTTCTCTCGTAGATATTCTTGAAGCTTATTAATTTCAATCCTATCTTGCTTGGCAGTGTCGCGGTTGCGGACTGTGACCGTGTCGTCCTCCAAAGTTTGAAAATCAACCGTAATGCAGAATGGCGTGCCGATTTCATCCTGAGCAAAATAGCGCTTACCGATGTTTCCCCTGTCATCCCACGCTACCATCATGTTTTTTCGCAAATCCGCATATACTGTGCGGGCATTGTCCACTAATTCTTTTTTATTAGCCAAAAGCGGAAAAACTGCCACTTTATACGGAGCCAGCTTTGGATGCAGCTTTAAATAAACTCTTTGCCCGTCTTCGTGATATGCGTCCAAAAGAAACGCCAGCATTGCCCGCCCCACTCCAACCGACGGCTCAATTACGTAGGGGGTAAACTTCTCCTTAGTTTCTTCGTCAAAATACGAAAGGTCTCTCCCTGAAGCTTTTTGATGAACAGATAGGTCGTAATCTCCCCTATTAGCAATTCCTTCAAGCTCTGCAAAACCCATAAACGGCCAATTGTACCAAATTTCGGTTGTGCCTTTTGAATAATGCGCTAACTCTTCCTTTTTTATTTCTTCTTTTTTGAGGTTTTTCGGATCAATTCCTAAATTAACGTACCAATTAAACCGTTTTTCGATCCAATCCCGATGCGCTTTGGGGGCTTCGTCGGGCTTTATAAAATATTCAAGCTCCATCATCTCAAACTCTCGGACGCGGAACAGAAAGTTGCCGGTGGTAATTTCGTTTCGGAAACCTTTGCCGATTTGCGCGATACCAAATGGCACTCTTACTCTAGTACTTTCCAACACGCTTTTGTAATTGATGAAAATCCCTTGCGCCGTTTCCGGACGGAGATAAGTTTTGTTGTCTTCATTGTCAACCGGACCAACATAGGTTTTAAACATCAGGTTAAAAGCTTTAACATCGGTCCATTCTTTTTTCCCTTCGTGAAGTTTAACGTGTTCTTCAATTTCTTTCTGATTATCGGCACGAAATCTGGCATGGCAGATCTTGCATTCAATTAAGGGATCTGTAAAAGAAGAGACGTGACCTGACGCTTCCCAAACTTTGGCGTTTAAGACAATTGAAGAGTCGATGCCGACGATATTGTCGTTTTTTAAAACCATTGAGTTCCACCATTCATTTTTAAGGTTATTTGAAAGGAGAACTCCAGCCGGACCCAAATCCCAAGTACCGCTTAAACCACCGTATAATTCGCTCCCCGGAAAAATAAAACCGCGCCGCTTGCAAAGCGCAACCAATTTATCCATTAAGTTCTCCATAACAAGATAATAGCAAAAAGTGGGCAGTTATGAAAGCTGGTGAAACATTTGTTTAGCTTTTAAACTTTTTTCTAGGATACTTTCAATTAAACTTTGCGTGTCGACTTTAATTTTTGAACCTGATTGAGCATGAAATCCCAATAATCTTAATAGCTCCAGTTCAAACTGATAAATAACCTCCGTCAGATTGTCTTCTTTGGACAATTTCCGCAAAGTCCGCCCCAACAACATAAACACATCGTAATTCTCTTGATTTTCCGCACATAAGCCGTCAATTAGCTCGCACACATGGTAGGCAAAACCAATTCGTTTTAAATCCTTTTTGAGCAGAGGAAAACTTTCCTTTGACTCAACTTCGGTTAAAACCGGCATTCCCTTGCCTTGATAAAGACCGAAAATGCAGTAATTTAGAGGCTCAATGTGCCCAGAACGCCGGCTGGCAATTTTCCGAACTCCCGTCGCCTTAACTTTTATCTTGCCGTTTTTCTTCGTGAAGATGGTGACGATTCTGTCGGCTTCGGAGTAATTACTGCGTTTGATAACTATGCCTTCGGTTCTAAAAGATCGCATATTATCTTAATTTGAGATTAAAGGTCTTGTCGGAAGAAAGATTAAATTGTTCGGCGGTTCTCCCGCCAACGGTAATGGTATAGGGGCTATCGGCAGTTCCGCCTTGCTTTTGCACCATTAACGGCAGAAGCGAGTTTTGCGCTAATTTGAAGGGCAATTTGTAGGAAACCGTCAATTTTGCCACACCCTGCGGCCTAACCGTTAAGAAACCGTCAAAAACAGTTTTACCCAAATCTTCATAGGTGGTCATTTTTACTTCTGAGCCGGTATTGGAAATCAGTTGGCTACCTTTAGGAACGTAAATTCTAAACCAATCCCGCAAAACCGCATTTAGACAAAGATTTCCATGCTCCAAATTACAATCGGACGGCGGATAAGGATTTTTATAATCAACAGTGACGGTTTTAACAATTGAACCGTCGCTTTGTAAAGAATAATCTTGAGTGACCGCCTCGCTGACAAACATGTTTGATTTTTCTCCGCCAAAATTGGCTTCATTGATAGTTAGGTAGTCGCCCGTAAAAGACATGATTCTTCCGGCCGCATTCAATCCTTCAAAACCGGCTTGAGCATTAGCATCATTCATGTAGAAAAGGACATGTTTTTGGTTCATTTCCGAAAGCATGGTCTGGAATAAAGGTCCCCAGTAAAGCTTTGGCGAAGAAGAAAAAGCTTTGGACATAATCGCGTACATCAAATCGCCGATAATTCCTTTCCTGTTTTGCTTAACAATTTGGGCC
>DATKGY010000050.1:0-3737 GCA_035510535.1 Patescibacteria group bacterium | reverse complement strand
AAAATCTGTCATAATAGGGAAATGGACGATATTATCAGTGCGCAAAGCTTAACTAAAAACTTCGGTAATTTTACTGCCGTTAATAACGTTTCCTTCACTGTCAAAAAAGGCGAAATTTTCGCTTTCTTAGGGCCAAATGGCGCCGGCAAAACCACCACCATTAAAATGCTCACCACCCTTTTAAAGCCTTCCGGCGGAACGATTAAATTAAATGAAATAGACGTTGTGATCCACCCTGAACGCGCCAGAAAAAGCTTTGGAATTGTTTTTCAGGACCCCAGCTTAGATGATGAGCTAACGGCTATGGAAAACATGGAGTTTCACGCCGTGCTTTATAAAGTTCCCAGCAAAGAAATAAAAGAAAGAATTGAAAAATTCCTTAATTTAGTTGAACTTTGGGATAAAAGAAACGATTTGGTCAAAACATTTTCGGGGGGCATGAAAAGACGCTTAGAAATTGCCCGCGGCCTTTTGCATAAACCCGAAATTCTGTTTTTAGACGAACCGACCCAAGGGTTGGATCCGCAAACCAGAAATAAAATCTGGGAATATCTGCGGGACTTAAATAAGGAAACGCAGATTACAATTTTTTTCACCACTCATTATATGGAAGAGGCAGAACAAATTGCGCAAAGAATTGCGATCATGGATCATGGCAAAATAATCAGAACTGGCACCGCCCAAGCGCTTAAAGAGGAAACTCAAACAAAAACTTTGGAAAAAGCTTTTCTCAAACTTACCGGTACAGCAATTCGGGATGAGGAAGCCAGTGGCGTTGATAAATTGAGAATGCGTGCCAGGAGGTGGAATAGATAAAATGAGCGCAATTTATATTCTTTGGAAAAGAGAATTAATTAGGTATTTCCGGTCTAGGGCAAGACTGATTGGCTCATTAGGTCAGCCGTTGTTATTCTTAGTGGCTTTGGGTTTTGGTTTGGGACCGATTTTTCAAAAGGCCGGACAGGGAAACTATTTTCAGTTTTTAGGTCCGGGCGTTGTTTGTATGGGCATTCTTTTTACCGGCGTTTTTGCCGGCATTCAGGTTATTTGGGACAGGCAATTTGGATTTTTGAAAGAAACTTTGGTGGCGCCGGTAACCCGGTTTGAAATTATGTTTGGTAAAACTTTGGGCGGTGCCACGGTTGCCTTTATTCAAGGCTGTTTTGTTTTAATTCTAACCATGATTGTCGGCTTCAGGGTGCAAAATGTGTTAATGATCCCTCTGGCTTTAATTGCGATGTTTTTAATTGCTTTGTTTTTTACCGCTTTGGGAATTTCTATTGCCTCCATTTTGGAAGATATGCAGGGTTTTCAGTTGATCTTGAATTTTATTGTCCAACCGGTCTTTTTCTTATCCGGCGCGCTTTTTCCTTTAACCGGCGTTGTCAGTTTTCTTTCGGTCATTGCTTATTTTAATCCCCTTGCTTATGGTGTTGATGCAGTCAGGGGAAGCTTAACCGGCGTTACGCATTTTGGACTTATGACAGATTTTACCGTTCTTGCTATAATCTCTGTGATTGTTTTAAGCATTGGTAGCTATCTTTTCTCAAAAGTGGAGGCATAGTATGGAACAGTTCTCTGCCGGCGGGGTAGTTTTTCAAAAACAGGGTGATAAAAATTTAATTTTGGTCTGTCAGCACTCACAGCATCATGGTTGGGTGTTCCCCAAAGGTTTAATCGGAGACAACGTAAAAGGAGAGCGAAAAGAGGACACTGCTCTAAGAGAGGTTGAGGAAGAAACCGGAGTCAAAGGTAAAATTATTAAGTTATTAACACCGGTTGATTACTGGTATTTTTTCGAGGGAGAGAAAATACACAAAACCGTTTATTACTTTTTGATGGAATTTGTTTCAGGCGATATTACAAAACATGATCAGGAAATGGAAAATGTGGAATGGTTGCCGGAAGCTGAAGTTGAAAAAAGGTTGACTTATCCGGCGGATAAAAAAGTCTGGGGTCAGGCCAGACAACTACTAACCGCTAACTTCTAACTTCTTACTACTAACTTCTGGCATTCAGTTCTAACTTGAATTATAATATTAAACGTGAGGAAGGGTGCGAGAGCGGTTTAATCGGAACGCTTGGAAAGCGTTTGTAGTCGTAAGACTACCGGGAGTTCGAATCTCCCCCCTTCCGCTCATTTATTCTCCAGGGGGAAGTTTTTGCTTAGCCAATCGGCCGATTTTTCGACAAAAGTCGGTTTAACATATTCTCGGTAGGGAAGATAAGGAAGAAGCGCGTTTTTTACTTTTTCTTCATCCATATCTCCTAGAGTAACGATTAGCTCTCCCGGTAAAAAAGCGTGAGTTCCCAAATGCAGAGTTTTAACGCCGTCCCGGTTTTTGAAATAGAAATCGTATAACTCCCGCCAGATAAAAAATCCGTCTTCAATCATAATGCCCTCATTGCTAATGCGATAATGAAAATCTTTTGGAGGGACACTGGCTAAGACAAAGGCGACAAACACCAAAGAAATAACTACCACCATCAAAAGATATTGGGAGAATAAAAATAAAATTACTTCCACCAAAAGCATAATTAAAAGGGCGGTTAGATAGAATTGTTTGGAGCGCTTCTTAAAAGGTCGTCCGGGAGCGCTCCATTCAAGCGACAAATTGTTATCAATAGGACTGTCTTTTTCTTCTTCGGGCATAATTCTACTGTAAAGGATTAAGAATTTTAAGTCAAGAAAGTTGTGAGCATAAAGCCGTTCTGGTAAAATACATTTGTACGGAGAGGTCGCCCCGTTCGCGGGACTAATCTCCTCGATACCTTGGAGAGGTCGCATAGTGGACTAGTGCGGTGCTCTTGAAAAGCACTGAGGTTGTAAGACTTCCGCGAGTTCGAATCTCGCCCTCTCCGCTTACCTACTAGCGCGGAGGGCGTTGAGGATTACGGCTACGTCAATGGCTTCCTGCAAAAATGCGCCGCCAATCGGAGGAATAAAGCCCAAAGAAGCCACAATCATTCCCAAAATACTAATGCCAATCCCCACAAAAATACTTTGTTTGGCAATGCTGATGGTCCGTTTGGCGATATTTAAGCCGTCAATGACTAGTGAAAAATTGCCGCCCAAAAACACCATATCTGCGGCCTCACTAGCGGCTGTTTGTTCCTCATTACTAAAAACCATACCGATATCAGCTAAAGCTAGTGCCGGAGCGTCATTAATGCCGTCACCGACCATCGCCGTCACAATACCCTGCTTCTTTAAATTGGCAATGCCTTGCTGTTTATCTTCGGGTTTGGCCTCGGCTTTAATCACAATCTCTCCACCCAAATCGGCAACCACTTTTTCGGCTGCCGCTTTTTTGTCGCCGGTAAAAATAAATAATTGAAAACCGCGGCGTTTTAAATCCTTAATAATATTTTTGGATTCCTGTTTAATTTCGTCTTCAAACACGAAAGTGGCCAAATGCTCTTTCTCTGCAAAAACCCCAATCATCATCCCATCATTACTCGGGAGTTTAGACAGCGTGTAAATTTTTTTGTTCAAAACACCGGAAATGCCCGAGCCGATTTTTTCCTCAATTTTTTCCGCGTGTAAAACCGGTGCTTTATTCTCTTTGGCAAAAGTAACCACTGCTTTGGCTAAGGGGTGCAAAGAGTTCCTTTCAATACTTTCGGCAATAGCCCAAATCTCTTTGTCGGAATAGCTTTTGCTCAAATTCAAAAACTGAGAAACTTTCGGTTTGCCTAAAGTAATCGTGCCGGTTTTGTCAAAAATTATGGCTTGG
>DATKGY010000049.1:0-21263 GCA_035510535.1 Patescibacteria group bacterium | reverse complement strand
AACTTCAGGGCTTCTTTTCTCGATGAACCGTTTGGCGCTCTTGATATTTGGAGCGTAGCCTCTGACAATTACCTCGCGTAAAACAAACGGCTTAAACATTTCCAAAGCCATTTCTTTGGGAATTCCGCATTGGGAAAGATTAAGCTCCGGTCCGACCACAATAACGCTACGGCCCGAATAATCGACTCTTTTACCCAACAGGTTTTGTCTGAATCTTCCCTGTTTTCCTCTTAGCATGTCGGAGAGTGAACGCAGCGGTGACGCGACAACCTGACTTGATCTTTGTGATGCATCGATTAAAGAATCAACCGACTCCTGTAGCATTCTTTTTTCGTTTCGCAGGATTATTTCCGGCGCGCCCAAAGAAATTAAATGCCTTAAGCGGTTATTTCTATTAATTACTCTTCTGTATAAATCATTAAGATCACTCGTTGCAAACCGGCCGCCGGCCAGCTGTACCATTGGGCGCAAATCCGGCGGGATAACCGGAAGCACCGAAAGCACCATTGAGATTGGGCTAACGCCGGCTTTGCGCATTGATTCCAAAAGCCTTAACCTTTTGATGAGCTTGAAATATCTTTGTCCTTTGGACTTAGCTGTTTCTTCACGAAGCGATACTATTAAGGCTGCCAAATCAATCTTATTGACTAGTTCCATTAACCCTTCCGCACCTGTTTTAATGGTGAAGAAAACCGGAATATCGTATTCTAAAAGCTTAAAGTATTCGTCTTCGGACAAAACGCTGCCGACTTTAAGACTTCTGATTAGCTTGGTTAGAGCATCTTGAATTTCGTCGAGTTTTTTTGCTTCACCGGTGGCTCTTTCTTCTAACCTTGCCACTCTTTGCCTTCTTTGTAAATCAAACTCTTGACTCATTAAGGCTTTTTGCTCACTTTTAACTTTAGCTTTGGAAGCATCTTTAAGTTTATCCTGTAATTCTTTTTCAATCGCTTTTTCTTCTGTCTCGATTTCTTTTTTCTGAGCCGCTTTTCGAAGTTCAATAGTTTTACCTAAATCCTCCAAACCTTTCTTTTTCTTTTCTTCATCGAGCTCTGTCACCAGATATGAAGCATAATAAATGACGCCTTCCAGGCTTTTTTGCGACATATCCAAAATAAGCGATAACGGCGAAGATGAACCTTTAAAGAACCAAACGTGTGCTACAGGTGATGCCAAAGTGATATGTCCCATTCTCTCGCGTCTGACGCGGGAAAGCGTCACTTCAACGCCGCACTTATCGCAAATTATACCTCTATTTCTAATTCTTTTGTATTTCCCGCAATAACATTCCCAATCTTTGGTCGGTCCAAAAATTCTTTCGTCAAAAAGTCCGTCTTTTTCCGGTTTTAAAGTTCGGTAATTAATAGTTTCAGGCTTAGTAATCTCGCCATAAGACCAATTCAAAATATCTTCTTTAGCCGCTAAAAGCAGCTTTAAAGATTTAAAATCCAAAATGGTAATGTCTTTATTTTTCTTATCGTTATTCATTAACTGCCTCCTTTATCTCTGGGCTTGAGGCTTCCTGAATCGGCGCGTCGGTTGTAACGCTTCCCTCTTCAATTACCACCGCTGCGCCCAATTCTTTTTCAAGTTCCTTGGCCTCTCCGGAGACTTCTTCCTGTTCTTTCTGTGCTTCAATTGATTCCAAAGGAACATCGGCAATCGCTTTTGTCACTGTCGCTCCAACCGGAACAACATTGAGCCCCAATGCATTTAATTCTTTAATTAAAACTTTGAACGATTCCGGCACTTTTGGAGTCGGAATATCCATGCCTTTAACGATGGCTTCAAAAGCTTTGGCCCGGCCGACAACGTCGTCCGATTTAGTGGTAAGCATTTCCTGCAAAGTATACCTTGCCCGGTGCGCTTCCAATGCCCAGACTTCCATTTCTCCCAAACGCTGTCCTCCCATTTGGGCTTTTCCTCCCAAAGGCTGTTGGGTAACTAGCGAGTATGGTCCGGTTGAGCGGGCATGAGTCTTATCCTCAACCATGTGGATAAGTTTCATCATGTACTCAATTCCGACCACCGCCGGATTTTCATATGGTTCACCGGTCCGTCCGTCATAAAGAGTCGTTTTGCCCTCCGTCGGCAATCCGGCTTTTTTAAGTTCTGAGATAATTTTCTCTTCGTTGACTTCTTCAAAAACCGGCGCCGCGATTTTTTCGCCCAAAGTTATTTCCGCCCAACCAAGATGCGCTTCCAACAGCTGACCTAAGTTCATACGGGCCAAAACGGAGATTGGAGAAATGATTATATCAACCGGCGTACCGTCTGCCAAATGGGGCATGTCCACTTCTGGAAGAATCTTTGAGATTACCCCTTTGTTTCCGTGTCTTCCTGCCAGTTTGTCACCAATAACCACGTGTCTTAATTGCGCTACCTCAACCAAGATTTTGCGCATGGTACCCGGCTCCAACTCATCGCCTTTTTTGCGGTCCAGAATTTGCACATCAATAACCGTACCTCTTTCGCCGTGCGGCATTCTTAAAGAAGTATCCCGGACTTCTCTGGCCTGTTCTCCAAAGATAGCTCTTAAGAGTCTTTCTTCGGCAGAAAGTTCGGTTTCGCCTTTTGGCGCAATTTTACCAACCAGAATGTCTCCGGGGGAAACTTCCGAACCGATAACGACGATTCCCTCTTCGTCCAAATTGGCCAAATCTTCCTCTGAAACATTAGGAATATCACGGGTGGTTTCTTCCGGTCCCAATTTTGTTTCAACCACAGCTGAGTCATATCTCTCAATGTGAATTGAAGAAAGCGTGTCTTCTTTAACCAATCTATCCGAAATAACAATTCCGTCTTCGTAGCCCAGTCCATCTAAAGAAGTGTAGGCGATTAACAGATTTTGTCCCAGCGCTAATTCTCCATTTTGCGAAGCCGGTCCGTCAATTAAAAGCTCGCCCTTTTTAACTTTTTGTCCGGTTCTAACCATAGTCCTTTGGGTATAAGCTGTGGCTTGGGAAGTTTTTTGGAAAGAGCTGACTTTAAGCGTTTCTTCTTTTTGACCCTTACCTTTGATGATAATTTTTTGGGCGTCGGCATAAACTACTTCGGCATCATAAGGCGCGTAGACAACCCGATTCATCATTTGCGAAATCAGCCCTTCCATTCCTGTTCCGACCACCGGGCTTTGCGGAGTAATTAAAGGAACTGCCTGACACTGCATGTGGGTTCCCATCAAAGCACGGTTAGCTTCATCATGGCTGACAAAAGGAATTAGAGACGCGGCGCTGCCGACTACTTGACGTGGTACAAGGTCAACGAACTCGATTTTTTCTTTTTCCGTTTCCATAAACTCGCCGTCGAATCTGGCAGGGACTCTATCATCTGAAATTTTGCCGTCGGAAGCTACAACCTGGGCATCGGTGATGTAATGTTTTCGTTCGTCGTCGGCGGAAAGATAAACTATTTCGTTAGTTGCGATAGATTTGACATCCTTACCGTGTTTTTCATGGACAACTTTGCGGTACGGCGCTTCCAAAAATCCAAATTCGTTAACTTTGGCATATAAAGCCAGGTATGTTACCAGCCCGATGTTTGGACCTTCGGGACTTCTAATCGGACAAATTCTTGAATATTGAGAACTATTGATATCGCGGATGGAAAAGGCCGCTCGTTCTCTGCTTATTCCGCCGGTTCCCATTACGGTTAAACGGTTTAAGTTATCTATTTCAGACAATGGATTCGTTTGGTCCAAAATAGTTGAAAGCTGCGAAGTCCTAAAAAATTCGTTAATCGCCGCCATGATTGGTCTGGCGTTAATCAGGCCGCCGATGGAAATGGGAACATCCGGCTGGATCAAGCTCATTCTTTCTTTAACGCTTCGCTCCAGTCTTAATGCGCCAATCCTAAAAGCTGTGGTGGCGACCAATTCGCCCACACACCTGACTCTGCGGTTGGCCAAAGAATCAATATCATCTACTCCTTCTACCCCTTGCGCTAGTTTAATAAGATAGGCAATCGTGCCGATAATATCATCTGTAGTTAAAATCTTTGTTTCCAAAGACGGCGCGTGAAATCCGGCCGTCGCTTCCAATTTTTTATTGATTTTGTATCTTCCCACAGCCCCAAGATCATAGCGGCGGTTATTAAAAAACATCCCGAGGAAATTTTCTCTAACCTTATCCAAAACGACCGGTTCTCCCGGGTGCATTTTGCGGAAAATCTCAATTAAAGCTTCCGTGGCGTCGGTTGTTTCATCTTTAAGCAAAGTGTTTTCGATAAATTGGGTTTTGCCGTCGGTTTCTACGTCTCTGAATTTATTTTTGATGTCTTCGTTTGAGGAAATCCCGAGGGCTCGAAGAAAAGTGGAGACTAAAAACTTTCTGCGTCTGTCAATTTTTACCATCACGGTTTCATGTCGGGTCGTGATGAATTCCAACCAGCTACCGTGAACCGGCCTGATCTCGGCGTTGAAAAGGGTTTTACCAGTCACATTGTCCACAGTCGCGGTAAAGAAAACGCCCGGGCTGCGGACCAATTGGTTAACAACTGCTCTTTCAATACCATTAATAACAAAAGTGGCACGCTGGGTCATTTGCGGAATATCGCCTAAGAAAACTTCCTGGTTGTAGGTCGCGTTGGTTTTTTTGTTAGTTAAGGTAGCATTTACGTACAGCGGCGCGTCAAAAGTAACACCTTTGGCCAAAGCGATTTCGGGAGTGTTAGTGGTTTTTCCTATTCTGTAGTCTTTGAGTTGCAGGGTCCAGTTTTTTTCGGTGAAGTCGTCTATCGGGGAAATTTCGTCTAAGATTTGCTTAATGCCCTTTTCCAAAAACCATTGATAAGACTGCTTTTGAATAGCAAGAAGGTCTAATTTTGGCAGGAGGGCGAATTCTTTTCCCCAGTTTATTCTTGTTTTGTTAATGTCGTTACTATTTTTAGGCATTAGATAAATCTCTCTTTAGATAAATTCGTCTTATAGGAGTACTGGCTGATGCCAAAAAAATGGCAAAGGCTTTTCACCTTTTCCATTTATTCCTATAGAGTGATTGTTTTTATATCATATAAATTGAGGGTGTGTCAAGGGGTAAATGTTTTTTACCCCGAAGACCCCTCAACAAACGCTCCTTGAGCCGTATTCGGATAGAATTGAAAAGGCGAAAGGAAAGTTGTGTGGGGTCAAGCAGTAAAAACTGAAGGGATAATTTTGGAGGGTTGACATTAGCGGAAAATGGTTTATAATTTTTCGCGGAGGCCTCGCTTGGGCAAACCTGCGGGGTCTCCATTTTTTTGTGCTATAATCCCCCAATGGCAAAAGCTGAATGCAATCGAATTCCAAACCTCAAACAAAAGAAACATCCGCAGCGTAAAGGAATAATTTGTCAGTTTGAAGAGAGAATAATTCCACTTCTCCCTGTCTTTGGGTTTGCTATTTGTCCCTTTGATGATTTCGCTGCTATCGGTGGTATGGCGCTGGGCAAAGGAGATCAAGCAGATCAACCAAGAATTGCCCAAGAATATGTTGAATTACCAAAACGAGTTGAGGTTGAAATTATCTCTTAGATCAAGTCTATTTGACACTTGAAGTTAAAAGTGGAATAATCCAAAACCGTGGAAGAACGAGAAACGAGTCGCATATCCGCAATGGGATTTAAAATTCCCTCTCCCATAGAAAGAGTTGTTCAATCAGCTGGGAGATCAGCCAATTATTGGGAATTAGATCCTGTAACTTCTGAGGCGCTTGGTAAATTTGCGGTTATCAATTATAGAATAAGAACAATAAAGGAAGACTTTATCGGCAGAACAACTCCGGGAATCAATTATAGAATTGATTCATGGCAGAAAGAAGGATTTGACCATGGAGTATCTATTACTAGAGATAATTACGCCTCTTGGATTAGAAACCTATCAGCAACTGCTTTCAATATATATGATAAGTATTTAAGCGCCGATAATAAGACAGCGGAGGCAACAAGGGAAGTTCAAAGAGCGGTTGATGATTTATTTCCCAAAATTCCACTAAATGCATTTCCTAGTAAAATTGCTTGACAAACTAAGCCTATAGATGTATATTCCCAATATTATGAACGCAGGTAGAGAATTAGTAACGGAAATGCCACAAAAGTGTGGAGATTGTATTAACCATATACTTCGCACCGAGGGTGGCGGTGAAATTTCGACAAATGAATGCTTGGCGGGATACTTTAACTTCGAAGAAAGCACTAGTGGAATTACTGGCGAATTACCCAAAACAGGATCTCCGCGGGGAGAAATGCCCTGTGGTGGAGAGAAATTTGTACAAAGAGGATTATACTCACCAATTATTTCATGGAAACCTCGCGGTTAGTTTATTCTGTGGTGATGCCGGCAAATTCGGGGTCGTCTGCAACTGCTTCTGCTTTAGTTTTCCTAACCATTGCATCTTGGTGGTGTGGAGGAGAATAAAGAGTATAAAGCTTGAGCGGTTCGGTAGTTGAAGTATTGATAACGTTGTGGTTTGAACCGGAGGGAACAATTACCGCGTCTCCATCGCTAACTTCGTATTCTGTTCCGTCAATGATTACTTTCCCCGTCCCCTTTTCGAAACGGAAAAATTGATCGTTGCCCTCGTGCACTTCCATACCGATTTCCTCCCCGGGCAAAAGTGACATTAGAACTAACTGACAATGCTTGGCGGTATAAAGAACGTGGCGGAAGTTTTCGTTTTCTAACGTGAGCTTTTCAATATTGTCTTTATATCCCTTTTTCATAACTTAACTGTAGTTTTTTTCTCCTCCGAAGTCAACCGAGAAGTTCCCGAGCTTTAGCCAGCGCATCAAAACCATATAAATTAGTTTGGCCGTCCCTGCATAGCATTATTGAAGGACGGACAGGCTGAACCGCGAAGTCGTGAGTAGTGGCGCTAATGGTCCAGTCGGGTTGGCTAATATGAACATTGGCTAAAGTCGTAGTTTGAAAAAATGCAATTTTCCTTATAACCTCCCCTTCCGGTCCCTCCACTCCTTCTTCTGTCTCGGAACAAACGTAATGACCTTCGGTCGGGGGCTTAATGCGCTTATCAGGGCCGACAAATTCACCGATGAATTCCAAGACAAAAGCTCTGACGGCTTCATCTTCTCGCCGGCGCTGCTCGATAGATTTTTTTACTCTTTCTGAATCAGGCATATTATTGAGCAGTTGAGTTATTATAAGTCCTTGCGGATAAAAGTCAACGGGAGATTTTCCCCGTAGTCAAATTATTTAATTTGTTGGTAGATAGCGTACCAATTTTTGCTGATTTCTTGTTGTGCCTGAGTAAGAGTTAAGTTTCCCGAGCAAACTTGAGAATGCAAATAGTTTTCAACTGTATCTTTTTCGTTAAATGAAGGATGGGGTTCCGGCCAGAGATTTTTGGGGCCCGCGGGGCTTCCGCCCAGCTCTAACGAGATAAAATGATCTTCTTCATAATCTTTCATATTCACATCTTGATATCCGTAGTCAACAATTTGCTGTTTTTTAAGCGCATTGGTGTACGAAACGGGCGGCCTAACTGTTTGCGTATAGCCCGCGTGACAAATTGTCGTGAAAATATTATCTTGTGTAACCGTAAGGTCAATTTCTCCGGGCGTGCAATTGGGGTCGGGCAAAACCGCCTGCGCATCCGAAGTATCAACTTTAATTGCGTGACACTTGGAAGAACTTGAAGATGTGCCAAGAACCGTCGCGGACGAAGAAGCGACGGGAGTAATAGTGGGAACAACGGAAATTTGCCGAGGAATTGACTGGTGACTGAAATAATAGTAAAAGCCGCCAACGGCAATGGCAAACAGAAGAATTAAAAGAAACAGATCTCGTTTGGAGTTCATTGATAATCAGAGAATATTATTTTGCAGCTAAGAAGTCAAATTATACTTAATGTTTAACATCTCCTAAATAACACGCAATGTGTTATAATCTTATCATGAATAAAGTAAGTATTAAATTCTTAAAAGATAATAAATCAAAGAGAAAAAAAGAAATAAAACAGTACACGAAAGAAGCTGTTGAAATTTACGGAAAAGCTCTACGAAAACTAGCCTACACATAATGGTCAAGAGTGTTTATTATTTAACTCTCGAAGATGTTAAAGAAGTCTGCTATACCCTTGTAACCGAATTATTTCAATTTAAAGAACCCGTTCCCGATTTCGAAACAAGATTTCCTGCAAAATTAGAATCTGTTTTAGAGACACCTAAGCAAGAATTTTCAGGAGAAGAACTGTACCCCAATTTATGCGAAAAAGCAGCTTGTTATTTTTATTTTATGATAAAAAATCATCCGTTTTTGAACGGGAATAAAAGAATGGCAATTGTTGCTACCTTCGTATTTTTAAGAATGAATAAACAGATTTTGAAGGTGCCGTGGAATGAAATTTATTCTTTCGCGTTAAAGACAGCGAGCTCAACAAGAAATCATGAAAAAGAATTTAAAGATGTTGTAAATTTCCTCGAAAAATACTTAAAGAAAAATCTGTAAACCTGCGAGATCTCCAAAGTCAAATTATTTCTAAAAGGAAAGAGCGGGTTTTTCTTGACAACGCTGCTGAAGGATATTTTCTATACTTGCCTCGGCGGCCTCCCGGGCGCCGAAATGAGGGGCACCTTCTGTCTTAAATTGCTCATTTATTCTGCAATTTGCGCAAAAAACTTCTCCGTAAGCTTTGGAAGGACGGATAGTTTTTCCTGACTGTGAATCTACTAAACCGTGGTCTGTGGTTCTTAAAATATATCTCGCTTGACATTCAATATCTAGCATATGCGGATTATAGTAGGATTTTATCTAAAGTCAATTAGAGATATTTTTAAGACTGGCAGGAACTTCGCGACACTTACAATTAATAAAATGGGCCTTGTGCCATTTTATACGCTCTGTCAAACTCGAGTTCTTCGGCATTCTATTTTCCTTGTGCCACTCTGCATTAATCTTCACCCTTCAATTTTATCATAAAAATAAATTGGAAAATTCTGACCTAGAAAGCAAATATTATGTGCGATCGCACAACCTCTATTTTGCGACACGGGCGAGGCTAAATAGCCTCAGCAAAAAACACCCTTGAGGCTAGAGTAATTACTATGAACTACGTATAAAAGAATGAATTTTACCATAGGAATTGACTTTCTCATAGTTTTTTGCTAAACTAGATTTAGACTAATTATTAGACCAATTACTAGACTAATAATAGACTGATTTTATGAATAAAATAGCTTCAAAACCATTTACACACACTTTTTTATCACAGTTTATTCTTATACAAAAGCTGTTGCCTTTTTCTGATGATGAAATCAAAAATATAGATGCAGAACTGGCAGAGTATGAACAAGTATTCTTAAATCCGGATATAGAGAAGAACTTGATTAGCAGAAATGAGCTTTTAGCTTCCTTTGCTATCTCTAAAGCGGAAAACTCAACCCTAACGCTTCAAGAGGCTCAAGATGTTTATAGCTTACTGCTTATAAATGAAGAGTACACTTTTATTTCGGATAAGCTTAGGAAAAAAGAAAAATTAACGCAAAAAGATTATGATAAGCTGGAGTTTTATAATATTGCTAAAACTTTCCGTAGTCTTAATGAAGCACCGTTTAGTATCGATAATATCACGGCTGACGACATACGCAGACTCCACCAAAGCTTAAGCCTTGGACTGGATGTGTTTGAAAAATACTTACCCGATTTTACTGTCTATAAATCTGGTGAATTCCGCGATAACGATTTAATAAGGGTTGGTAGTTATATTCCCGCTCCTTATATAGAGATAGAAAAAGGAGTTGAAGAGCTTCTTTTATATCTTAAGAATAACCAGACCATTACCGGAACCGCTATCTTTCATACTGCTCTTTATGCTCTTCATCCATTTAACAATGGGAATAAGCGAGTTTGTCGAATCTTAGAACACATTTTCTTTCGGGATCTTGGCTTAAATCAGAAAAATCTCTACAGCACCTCGTATTATTACCATAAGCAAAAACAAAGGTATTATAAATACCTACTCTATTCTCTTGAAAGGAGGAATCTAAACCATTTTGTTTCCTTTGTCCAAGAAGCGCTTGTATTGTCTATGATTGGAGTTTTAAAATTAAGTCTTTCAGCAAAACGAAGTGAATTTTTAAGTAATCAAACAAGCGATGAGCAAATACGTCTTGTTTTAAAACCTTTGATTAAAAGACGTGAATTACAATTTAAAAATCTTTTTTCAGTAGCCAAAAGCAAAATGTCCAGGCAGACTTTTGTTAATCAGTTACAAAAAGCAACAGATGAGAATATTATTTTAAAACGTGAAACAGGACGAACTACCTATTACAGTCTTAATTTTAATGCGCCGGACGAGGAAGCACTGAATAGATGGCTTACTTTTGCCAAGAAGAAACTATCCTACATACCCGATGAGATTAAATTAATCTAAGGGAAAATAGAAAATAAAATGAACTAGAATCCATAAATTTGTCAAATTTTATGGATTCCTATTCCATAAATTATGGTTGTTTTAGGGGAGAACTATAGCTAATACTTAGTTTCTGTAAATTTTTCTACCGCTTTCAAGGCATAAATATTACAACAACGGTTCCTCCCAACCAAAAGATGTTTCTCTACCCCTTAGTTTTTCAAATTCTTTTTTGCATTCAGGGTCAATTTTTTCAAAATCAGTAAGCATTACTACTATTTCTTGCATAAATCCTCCTAATGTTCCGTTGGAATCATCAACTCCACCCTGGGAAAGCTTTTTATCCAGGCGCAAAAGCAAATCAACAATTAGTTTTGCTGTTTGCCTTTCTGCCGGCAATTTTGATAATAAAGCTGATAAGCGATTGCAACCTTCTTCAAGTGAGTTTTGATAGGAAAACCAAATCTTAGATGGACCCCGATAGGATTTAATATGACGCAAAGCTTCGGATACTGATTCCTTAAATTTAGACAATTGCGTATCCGTAAGAATGCCAGTCTTGCCGCTAAAAATTAAGTTATTGTTTTGAGTCTTGTCTTCTATGGTTAAACTTTTACCACTCTTAACGGCAAAAATGGCAACTGCAACCATGTGTTTACAAAGAGTATCATTAACACCAAGATAGCAGGTACAGCTCCCTACATCAAAATCACGACTCGAAACAAATACCTGATAAGGATTACCTCCCAATACCACTGCAGAATAACCATCATTCAAATTCCTAAATTCTGTTATGCGCCTTTTGTCATACAAATCGACCGCTTTATTAAAAGTTGATGAATCAATGGAAAATTTAATTTTTTCCAAGTCGTATTTTGGCATCATAGCGTTTCAACTCATATTATATCCCAAAAACATAGTAGAGAACTTATGAGAAGAATTAAAGGAAAAGAAGTTGCCCGACAACTTCCGTTCTGTTTCTGTAAATTTCTGATGTTTCATAATTCACCCCCTCCTACATCTCAGGAAGTGAATTGTACCTAATTAAACCTTACAGGGGGGGGTGCAATCGTTACTAGAACTTACGAAATACAGCTGAAACTTAAGTTATGATATAATCCAACCAAAATGAAACCACAGTCTTTAAAAGATGCGTTTCAGATGCTAGATGTTCCTACGGAATATATTCCGTATTCAGCAATTCGTTATCTTCAAGAACAACCAACAACAAAAGAAATCGAGTACAAACTTCTTTCTACTCTCAAGCACATAAATAACTCCTCCGGAACCCCACTTTATTATGCAATTGTGGCAGAAAACCATTTATCCAAAGCCTTAATCGATCCTCTAATAGCGTTTTTTACAACAGAAGTTAATTTTACTTGGGAACTTATGGAAGAGCAGGCAATCTATGTTTTACAAATGCTTTCCATCAAGTATCCGGACATCGTCATGCAGAAAGTTACGGCAGCGCTCGATGTGATTTTAAATAAAGATATTGATGCTTATTACCTATATCTATTTGATCTTTTTCCGTTTTTTGACAAAAAGAAGTGCACTTCCTGGTTTATTAAAACAATGCAAAAACAGTTTGAGCTAAGCGATGTATTTCTTAGAGACGTTATGTATCTAGGAATACCTGAAACAATACCCCATATTAGGAAAGCTCTTGATAACAACCGATGGGATCCAGACGATGTTAACATAGAAGAACTTGAGGATAATTTTACAAAACTCGTCCAAGGAGAATTCCCCAAAAATGCGCCACTTACTTATTTAGAAAAAAGAAAGGACTGGGAATTGCATTATATGGAAATTGAAGAAAATGCACTTTCCGAGGAGGAAATAGAAGCTCTAAGCAGAGTACCTTTTCCGTATATGATTATGGATAAAAATGCCAGAAATGAAGAATGTTATTGTGGAAAAAAAGATAAAAATAGTAAGCCCCTTAAATATAAAGACTGTTGCTTTAAAAGAGATGCAGCAATTGTAAATCTTCCCAGATTTACAAAAGAAAAAACAATAAATTAATGAACCAGACTCTAATTTTCTTGTACAAATTTTATCTTAAAAGTAAATATTTTTTGTCCCACCCTTCTGGGACAATTTTTAGATACACCTAGCCTTGATTTAAACAATATTGTTGTGCTATTATCCATTTAAATAATATATATAGACGTCATCTTGGCTAAAATCAATCCTCTGCCCTAATCTGCTCAAACAAAAAATAATAAATAATCGAAATAAAAATATATATAATTAAATAATCAAATGTCAAAAAAAATAGTAACAAATAAAGAAAAAGAGATACAAACATTAATCTATACATTCCGTTTTATAAATAGTAAACAAATACAACAATTCTTAAATCATAAAGATCATAGAAGAATAAACGGTTGGTTAAAAGATTTAGTAAAAAAAGGGTATTTAGAAAGAGACTTTAAACCAATTTATGGAATATTAACTAAACCTGCTGTTTATAATCTTACTGCCTTAGGCAGAAAATATATTAAACATATCTATGGCTACTCTACCCCCAAATACCTAAAGCGCATTGCAAGAGATAGTAAAGCTTCCAAATCATTTAAAATTCGTTGTCAGATTATTGCCGATTGGTACCTGGCGCTTTTCCCTTCCCCAAAAGATACAAACGGAGAAACTAAAAAAAACAGAAAATCTCAAACAGAAACCGGCATAGATATTCTAGATTATCTTATAAATGTGCTTACGACCGGTAAAGAAGAAGGAGAAAAAGGGGCAGGAAAAATTCCGTTAAATAAACTGCAGTTTTTTACTCCTTCTTACTTTCCCTACTTTCTTCTTTTGGGGAAAATTAAACCTGACGCATATCTTAGGAGGAAAACGACTAAGGGAATAGCGCATGGGCTTTTGTTTGTGCTGGATGCTTATATCCCGAAGCTTTTACTTAGGTTTACTATAAAACGCATATTCGATACTTTATCTGATGAAAACTGGGAAGAGGATTCAATACTTTCCCTCAGTTTCTTTTTTCTTTGTCCTAACAATAAGATAATTATCTACCTTAAGCGCCTCCTTCCCTCGTTTCTTGAAAAATATTATGGCAGTAAAAAACTTGCCTTTCATTTTGCTACCCGAAATCAGTTATATAACTGGAAAAATGGCAAGACGGAAAATATTAAATGGGTTACTTTCGTTTCAACTGATTATTAATAAAGTTTAACTTAAAATGAAATCTCCCGCCGGGATTGACGGGAGATTTCAAACAACCTATTCGTATAACCAGGGCTCGTGCACTTTCTTTACTTCGGACAGCCTTGTTGGCTGATATTTATCATCCCTAATCAGTCCATAAGCTTCCGTTATTCGCTCTAATTTACTCAAGGTAAAATATCCAAGTTCCGGATTATCACCAACTACATATCCGAAAAATGTATCTTCCCCATCAAATTCAATCGGATACCAAACCCATTTATTAAGCGGCATATAATATTTGCAAATTAATAATGGATCTTTCTCCTTTTCCTGCGAATGAAGCGGGGGTAATAGTTTTCTTAATTCATCTGTTAATACTGGCATTTTTGTTTCACCTCCTTTCATAAATAATTAATATTTAGGTAGCAGCCTGCCTGCTACCTATAGAAGTGAAACTTAAAGCGGGGTGAATTTTGCAAGGGCGAGCGAAGCAAAGTTTATTGGAGGCGATAGCCGGAAACCCTTGTCAAAAGAGGGGCAAGGCCCCTAAATACTTAAGAAGTCAAATTAAATTCTTGTCAATAGCAATAAATACCCAAATATCAATCTAAACTTAACAAGCGGCTTGCTATGATGTATAATAAGAGTACAAAGACCCTGTTTCCGAATTGTCACCGTATGGTGCGCGTTCCAGACATACGTTTGGATAGGATGCAGGGTCGCTTTTATTTAAAGGTCCAAATATCTTCAATTCTTTTACTCTCTTTTAGAATTTCCAAATATTTTTTATCTTTCCCGGTGTATTTAGCGAAAATACTTCCGGCGACCATATCGGCAAGCTGAATTAGAGTATTTTCCTTAGAATCAACGAATTTTAGATCCTTAAATAGTTTCTTGTTTTTATTATCTAGCTCTCTACTTAGATAAACTCTTAAATTATCCCTTAATGTTTTTTCTCCTCGTTTATCGAATCTCAATTTTGCATTTTTAATATATCCTTCACTATGCTTTAAAACCTGCAAAATTATAAAATTATAAAAGTCCTCTTTATAATTTCTCAACCTTTGACTATAAACTACATTTTTATCAACAACTATTGCTCTTGCTCTATATTTAAACGATTTTACAGTTTCAATAAAGTTTTTCTTAAATTTGGTAGAACATTTGTTAAATTTAAATTCGTATAGGTCAGACACTTTAAGTTTTCGTCTTAATTCCTTTATAGCAACAGACGTTTTCTCAGCTTCAAGATTATCATCAAAAATAATTAACGTAATTATAAATACCTTACTGGAGCCTTTTTCAAGCTTAAAACCCGGGTCTCCTGAATCATCAATAAAAACTAACATACACTATTATTATACCGCGATTTAAACAAATAATTGCATATCTGTGGCTAGGAAGTCAAATTAATATCCCGAATTGATTTGCGGATTTTAGCACTTTACTACTACAAGTCGATGTTAAGGGGTTTCTACAATTTTTATTTCTTCGTCTATTTTTCCCATGATTTTCTCTGTTTCACATATCACTGCTATCATTTTTTGATAATGTTCAATATTCCTATAATCTAGTTTTTTACCTTTTCGGTCTTTAAGCCATTTTTGCGCAGGTTGATACCCGCCGATATAAAATTCCCAAACCACTTTTGGTATGTTACCAAAATATTGAGATTCGTTGATGTAAACCCTGTCTTCGCGATAATCAACATTACCTACAATATTATCACCAGTAACAGAAAAGCTGGTTTTAAGGTTTGAAAACCCGTTATCTTGCATTAAATGTAACTGACGGAGTTTTCCTCCAAGCTTAACAAATTCCCAAAAACTTTTTTTATCCTTTGCAGTTGGAACACGAGGAAAGTCGGATTTTAAGAAATCGTTATACGTATTTCGGTATGTTGGGGAATGTAAAATCGCATATACATAATCTAGAATATCAAGCGGGCTAATAATATTCGTATCTTCATTTTTTTTGTTTGCATGATCATCAACCCATTTGTAAATACCAACATTTACAAGTAATTGCTGTACTAAACCGATGTTTAAATTAGGTTGACGTTTTTTATCATTGAACAAGTTTGATTGATTACTATTTTGATATAGGTAAAGTGGGCAGACAGTATTATTTGCGTAAGCACTCTCAAATACGCAACTTTCTGCAATTTTATCTGTAATAAAAACGTATGAAAAATTCTGTTTACCCTGGCGTTTAATAAGCAATCCTATGTTCTCCCTTCCTAAAAAATTTTGCATTATTTCTTTTCGACTGCGTTCGATGAAATAATCTTTGTAGTATATAAATCTATCGTCGAAAGGTCGATATTGAATGGGGTAAATACTTGAATCATCGAAGCCCAATGAACGCGCATGGTCAAAATTAAATCCCGCACTTTTCTTCACTAGACTTTTTAAGTCTGTGTCTAAAGTTTTCCCAATTACAAAATCAGAAATGCGTCTTGCTAAGACTTCTTGGTTTTCATCGATTACGAACGAATCTCTTGAAGTAACAATGCCTATTGTATTAACTGGAAAAAGTTCGTTGATTTTAATCCCCTTTTTGTATTCTTTCTCAAGATTTTCATCTTTGTTAAGGAAAACGTACAAGGGTTCGTTAAGTCGGATTTTTTCCCACCTAACCTGACTAATTGTATTTCTAAGAAGGAATTCGAATTTAGTTTCTCTTTTACCCCAAATATCTGCTCTAAAAACATCCGCCAATCCTTTACTGTTGGATTTATGCTTGACTGCAATTATGATTGCAACACCCTGCTGAATATCAAATACGTTTTCGTCTTTCCCTCCATCAGGGGCAGTTTCTCTCTTTTTGACATTCCCATGCAAATCAAGAACATAAATGGATGAAAAAGTTTTGGTTAAGCTCCAACGCATGCCGCGAAAGGTGGGATTGTCTAAGTAACCATGATTTGTGATCATTGAAACTATTCCTTCACCAGTTTTAGAAATCATTTCCTGCGCAAATGCAATAAATTTAACATAATCGTCGTTAATCCATTTGGGATTTCTTTCTTTCAGTTTGTCTTTCCCGCCAGGTTCAAATTTATATTTTTCAACTAATTTCATCGCATATGCGCCTTTATTAAAACTTTCACCGCTGTAGGGAGGATTGCCCATCACAACCATAATTGGTTTGTCTTGTTTAATATTATTCGCTGCTTGAGCTTCTTCGCTAATTGCTTCAGCTAGTCCAACGCTAAATAAATCTTCACTGACTTTTACGCCTTCTTCTAAAGTATTGGTTAGATATATTCCTAAGCGATGATCAAAATGATCAATTCCAGTTTCCTTGAGAGTCATTGCTAATTTAAGATGAGCAATCGTGTAGGGCGCCATCATAAGTTCAAATCCATACATACGAGGCAATAATTCTTTCTCAACATAACTTTCCCATAAACCTTCCTGTCCTTTAAATTTGCCATAGATAAGCTTAATAGACTCGTTTAAAAACGTGGCAGTGCCAACAGCAGGGTCAAGTATCTGTACTTTATGTAACATAATTTTTGCTTTCTCTCTTTGAATTATTATCTGATGTTCCACTTTATCGGTCGAAGCGATACCTTCTTGAAGATTAAATTCAGTTTTTAAAATATGGTCTACTGCGTGAATAATGAATTGAACCACAGGAACGGGGGTGTAGTACGCACCCATCTGTTTTCGAAGTTGTGGGTTGTATTCCTTAAGGAAATCTTCATAAAAATGAATAATAGGGTCTTTATCTCTAGTTTCCCCAAGTAAATTATAATGTTTTTTGATTATAGCTTGGACATCTGAAACTTTAAAAACATCGCATAACTCATTAACGATATATGTCAAGCGTCTATCAAAATTGGAGCCAGCAATATGTTCAAAGAACTGTTGCAGAAAAGGATTTGAGGCAGGAATTAGATCTCGAGCTTCTTGTCGAGAGAAATTATCTGGAGTTTTATCATAATAGCGAGCAACAAATAATCCATAAACTAAGGTCTGAGCATACATATCTGCAAATTTATTAATCTCCAGATCATGAATTAACAGTTTTTGTATAACTTTATAAATTCTTAGAAGTTCTTGATTTTTGTCGTTTTCATTTTGGAGAAAATTGATTACATTTACTCTAATACGGTCCGCTTTTCCGCCCATAATTTCTGCTAACCGTTTACCGTCCGTAATAGTCTCAGGTTTACCCTCCAGGAAGGATCTGAGTTCTCGTTCCAGAAAAGAGAAATTTTCTTCAAATATAATTAAATCTGAACGTACACGTTTTGCTACGAGGATAGTTTGATATTTCTCTCCATTCCTAAAAAAACGAAATTCTAAATAATTAGTGAGGATAAGGTTTGAGTAACCGAGATATCTCTTGAGTTGTTCCGTCTTTTCAATTTGATCCAGATTGACATTAATGTCCTTAGTTTCAGCATAGCCAAGAATTAAATTAGGATTAGTCTTATTAAGAAATATAAAATCCGGAGCACCGTGCTCAGAACGACTAGGTTCATTAACTGCCGTAATTGAAGTATTAAGAGTCTCAATTAGGTTTTTTAAAGCAGGACGATAACTATGCTCAAGAGCATCGCCTGTTCTTAGCTCTTTTTTAAGTTGATTAAGATATTCTTGAACCATTCATTGGAATTATAACGCTTTTGATAATTTTTAGAAAGAGCAGGCTAACGTCGCACAAGATTTGGTTTAAGACATGAATTTAAGTCTATCCTTACTTCACTTGACTTTCTGTATAGTTCCTAGTACACTAGGAACTAGGAACTTATATAAATATGGCTGCATTAACATCAAATAAAATTATAGATTATATATCAAGAAATGGTCAGGCAAGCGGGAAAGAATTAACCGATTATCTAGGGAGTATCAGCGGACGAGGGGTGAGAAAACAGTTAAAGAACCTTACCGAAAAAAACATACTCCAGAAAATCGGCAAACCTCCCAAGGTATATTACTCACTTAAAAGCGCTAAAAAGGCATCTAATGCTATTAGCGTGAACAAAAACATACTAGACGTGATTAATACGAGATACTTGTACATTTCCCCGACAGGTGAGGCAAAAGACGGTTGGACAGGTTTTCTTGCATGGTGCGAAAAAACAAAACAGGACCCGATAAAAACCGCGGACGAATATATAGCTGCCGTCAAAAAATTTGATGAGTATAGGAAAAACGGTCTCATCGACGGGATGCCAAAAATGAAAAATACTTTTGAAGCTGTTTTTCTGGAAAAGCTATTTTATCTGGATTTCTATAGCATTGAAAGATTCGGAAAAACTAAACTTGGCCAAACACTCCTTTATGCGAAACAAAGTCAAAATAAACTTCTGATACGAAAACTTATCGACGAAATACGTCCTCAAATTATGAAGATTATAAAAAAAGAGGATATTGACGGTGTTCTATTTGTGCCTCCTACGGTAAAACGCGACATCCAGTTCATGAAGGAACTTGAAGAAAAATTAAGCCTGCCTGTAAGAAGCCTCTCTGTTATAAAAATAAAAACGGAAATAATCGTTCCGCAGAAGACTCTTTCGAAACTTGAAGACAGAGTGGAAAATGCCAGAAAGACAATTATAGTCGAGGACAAAAAAGAATATAAAAATGTTCTTCTTATTGACGATTCGGTCGGATCCGGCGCCACAATGAACGAAACCGCAAAACAAATTAAAACCAGACATCTGGTTAGCGGAGAGATAATTGGACTAGCAATAACAGGAAGCTTTAAGGGATTCGATGTAATAAGCGAAGTATAATTTTGTCTTTTGACTTTACGATTTATTAGACATAAATTGCAGTTCGAGTAGTAGCCGCGGAGCTGCGTAGCCTCAAAATTGACTTCTTTTTGAATTGAGAGGACAATGTTTTTGTAAGGAGATATTTTATGGAAATCACAACAAGACTTATCGTTTTTGTTGCAATTATTATATTCGTTAATAATTTCGTGTTGTATTATGCTATTCAGAATAATGGAATACATTCAAGGATACACTCGGTTGGTTTGCTGGTATTTTTGATTAGCCTTATTGAAATAGTGGCAATTGGAATTTATGGCTATATACACTTAAGATAATAGATTCTCCCGTCATCTATCAAGGGGAGCTGCTTAGTCTCAAAATTGACAATTCTCGTTCTTTATGGGATATTTAGTTTGATATGGCAAATGTAGGCGCTCCCGAAGTCGTAGCAAAAGAAACTCCAAAAGGATTAGCCACAATAAGCATTCGTGATTTAGAGGGAGCAATAAAAAAAGGTATTGTTAGGGATGAGACTGGCACACATAGGCCAATCGTAAGGCTTTACGGCAGAGAGTTACGAAGTGTTACCCGCCAAAATACTAGGACAGGAGAATCTCGTCAAGTAAAATATGTTGCATCAACGGAAGATCCAGCGTCAAATATATTTGTAGATTGTAAAGTTAGTGGCTATTTCCCGCATGTAGTTAGGTTGGATGTATTAGATGAAAATGGGGAACATATAAATCAAGCAATGGAGATAACCGATCAAAATATTGCTTCTCTACGTTTTAGAGTAATGCCACCAGTATTGGAAACTCCTAAGTAGCTCCATTTTGAAGATAGTTTTAACACACGATTAATTATGGAGAAAATAAAATAGTATAATATTAATAAGGAAAGGAGGTATAAGTAGATTTAATCAATAAGTCTATAAAACACTATGAACGGAACAATTAAAACAAAAACAGATAGATGAATTACAGCATAAAAATTATCATGCCTTGTGGGATAAAGTTGTAGCTTTAAAGCCTGGCGCAAGAAATATAGTCAATTACTTAAAATCAAAGGAAATTATTATTGCCCTCGCTACATCTTCAAGCAGAAGCACAGTCAATAAATTCTTAAAAAAATTCCATTTTTCTGACAAGTTTTCATTAATTATCACCAAAGATGATGTGGCGAAAAGAAAACCAGATCCACAAATATATAACCTTGTAAAAAAGCACATAAATCTAGAAAATGAAGAAATTATAGTTATCGAGGATACGCAAATTGGCGTTGAATCAGCAAAAGCAGCGGGTTTGAGTTGTGTAGCAATTCCTAATAATTACACCGAAGGTCAAGATTTTTCCAAAGCAGACTATGTCTTAAAATCCTTAGGAGAATTACGTAAAATAACTTCTTAATTAATTTGAAGCAAGGTTCTAACGTCGTCTATCCCTCGGAGCTGCGTAGCCTCAAATATACTTCTGATATAATCAGATAATGAAAAAACTTTTTACCTCAGGAAAAATATACATTAAGCAATCAAAAATTCTTAATGCGGGCCGAGGAGTTTATGCCAGGCGTGATGTTAAAAAAGACGAAATCATTGAGAGATGTCCTATTATTGAGGTTCCAAAGCACGACATGTCTAATTTAAAAGAAAGCATTCTTGTTACTTATTTTTTCTACTTTGGCAAAAATAAAGAACAGCTATTAGTCGCGTTGGGCTTTGGATCAATCTATAACCATGCATATAAACCAAACGCAATGTATAAGATAAAGCATGCAGAAAGAGTAATTGAATTTATTGCCTTAAACGATATTAAGAAAGATACGGAGATAACCGTTGACTATAATTATGGAAATTCAAAAGACATTAGTCCATTATGGTTTACAGTGATACCACCACCTAAATAAAATAGTATAATATTAATAAGGAAAGGAGGTATAAGTAGATTTAATCAATAAGTCTATAAAACACTATGAACGGAACAATTAAAACAAAAACAGATAGAGGGTTTGGATTTA
>DATKGY010000048.1:0-5994 GCA_035510535.1 Patescibacteria group bacterium | reverse complement strand
CGACGGCACAGTCGCGATTTCGGGAACTGACGATGAAGCAGTGAAGAAAGCAGTTGAGTGGGTTAAAGGATTAGTCCGCGAAGTCCAGCCGGGTGAGGTTTTTGAAGGCGAAGTAAAGAGAATTTTGCCTTTCGGAGCATTTGTCGAATTTTTACCGGGTAAAGAAGGTATGGTGCATGTCTCCAAAATGTCAACGGAATTTGTGAATGACCCAAATGATATTGTAAAAATCGGACAAAAAGTCAAAGTGAGAGTGGCCGAAATCGATGACCAGGGAAGAGTTAACCTTTCCATGTTATTTGGAGAAGACGCCGATAAACCAAAAACACCAAGACCAATGGGAGCAGCGCCGGTTGCCGGAGGTACTTATCAACCTCGAACGCCAAGTGAACATCCACTGGCAATGCAATTTAGGAGAGAAAGAGGCAGGACATCCGGTGGGTCAAGCGATTGGAGAAGCAGAGGTGCAAGTTCCCGACCTGCTCGACCGGGTTTTAGCCGCGACCGCAAACCACGATATTAAACCGCAATCTCTAATTTCTAATTTTTAATTTCTAATCAAATCCCAAAATATCTTATAGCTTGACAAAGATTTAACACGATGTTATTATCGTTTCAATTATGGACGAAAGAGTAAAAGTTTTACCACCAGAAGTTACAGTAAACATTCAGCCAGGAGGAGTTACGATGACCACGATTGAACAAACTGAACGCACAGAAATTGCACGGGATGTAAAGGATTTAGCAATTGAAGTTTATAATAAAAAAGATAGACAGGGCATTAAAAGATCTATTGTCAATAAACTAGCTTGGGCAGCACTTGTGTTCTCAGCATCTGCAGTAGGAGGAGGGACAGTCGATCTTTTAACAGACCATGATTATTCTGCACCTAAAATAGTTGTAGTGTATGGAGGTCTTGCCGCAGTGGGAGGCGTTGGATATGCGGGGTTAAGTCGTCGAGTAAAAGGGTACGATATTGAAATAACTAGATTGGATGTTCAGAATAGCGCATTGCTAGATGCGTATCATCCTGAACAAGAGAATAAAGAAAAAGCTGCAAAAGCTACTGTTCCCAGTGCTTCAGAATAAATTTTATCATTCATTACTAATCGTTAATCCTTTATCATTACACATCAACATCTGTTATTATTAAAGTATGGAAAATAATTTATCCTTAATCCCCATTGGCGGCGTAGGTGATGTTACCAAAAACATGTATCTCTATGAGTACAAAAACGAAATCTTAATTGTTGATTGCGGTTTGGGTTTTGCCGACGAAACAATGCTCGGAGTTGACCTTTTGATCCCCGACGTTACCTATCTTAAAAATTTACAGGGCAAAAAAATTGTCGGGATGGCTTTAACGCACGGACACGAAGACCATATCGGAGGACTTCCTTATGTTTTGCCGGATCTTCCCGGACAATTTCCGATTTACGGGACGCCATTAACAGCGGAGTTGGCCAATGCCAAGTTGAAGGATTATGGATTACAACCCAGGGTGCAAAAAGTGAATTTTGACGGAGGAGAAATTAAAATCGGTCCGTTCACTCTCAATTTTATCAGAGTTACACACTCAGTCTTAGACAGCTCCAACATTTTTATTAAAACTCCGGCCGGCAATTTCTATCACGGCAGTGATTACAAAATTGACTTAACGCCTTTTGACGGCAAGAAAACCGACTTTAAAAAAATCGCCCAGGTTTCTAAAGAGGGAGTTTTATGCATGTTGTCGGACTGTTTAGGAGCAGAAAGGAAAGGCCATACGCCGTCGGAGTTTAAATTAACAGCCGCTTTTGAGGAAGAGCTGGAAAATTGCAAAGGTAAATTTATTGTCACCACTTATTCTTCCAACATTTCCAGAGTCAATCAGGTTTTAAAAGTGGCGGAAAAGTTTGGCCGAAAAGTCTGTTTTGTCGGCCGGTCGGTAATTAAAGCCAAAGAAATCGCGCAAAACTTGGGTTATATCCGCATGCCAAGAGGAATGGAAATTGCCACGGCGCAGCTAAAAAATTATAAAGATTCGGATATTGTGCTTTTGGTAGCGGGAAGCCAGGGTCAAGGCAATTCGGCGCTTTCCCGGATTGTTTCGGGAGAATTTAAAGAAATTCATCTAACTCCTAGCGACGTGGTAATTTTTTCGGCGGATCCGATTCCCGGCAACGAAGTTTCGGTTTATGCCTTGGTCGATGACATTGCCAGACTTGGCGCCAGAGTAATCTATTCGGAACTTTCGGATGAATTTCATGTTTCCGGACACGCATCTAGCGACGATTTAACCTTAATGATGAATTTAGTCAATCCCAAAATCGTGCTACCAATCGGCGGAACGTTTAGGCAGATGGTTGCGTACCGGGGATTGGCGGAAAAACAAGGTTTTGAGCCCAAAAATATTTTGCTTTTGGAAGACGGGCAGGAAGTGCTGTTTAACCAAAACGGCGCGCGCTTAGGTAAGAAATTAAATTTGGAAAATGTTTACGTTGACCAAATTTCCGGCGAAGAAGTGGAAAGTTTTGTGCTCCGCGACAGGCAAAGGTTGGCAACGGACGGGGTAGTGGTAGTACTTACGGAAATCGCCACCAGCGGACAAGTTGATAGCCTAGATATTATTGTCAAAGGACTTTCGCAACAGGAAACAAATGATATTCAAACAAGTCTAGGAAAAGAAATCAAAGAGAAACTGTCGCAAAGAGGCGGCACAAGAGACAGATTCTTAATGCGTAAAGCCATCAGTGAAATTGCGGAGAAATTCATCTTTAGAAAACTACGCAAAAGACCATTAGTGCTACCTGTAATTATAGAAGTTTAAGCTATTTCTCAGGAAGCTAAGTTAATATTTTAGTGAGCGCTTCGAGGGGCAACTTGAAGCGCTTTTTTGTTGGATTATTATCCTTTATTCTTTTTTCCGCAAAAAGAATCAAAAACTCTCGTCTAGCCTTGTTTCATACTTTCGGAATTTCGTTCATTTATCGGGTGATTTCACCCCCTCCTCGACAAGTTTGCGAGGAATCCCCCTGATGCATTCACTCAATTCCTCATGTATTCAACTGCGGATAGACGAATTTCAATGGAAAATTTTGTAAGCTCCCCGCGCAATCATTAGAAGTTGAAGTTTCTAAACTTGTAGTCTTTCCGCAAAATATCTATAATGTCTTATATGGCCAGAAGACATTATCAAAAGCATAAGTTTAAAATCAAACTAAAGAAAAACACCGTTTATTCAATCGTGGCTTTTTTGATCATTTTAGGAGGATTTTTATTAGGACTTTCTTATGCCCGCAACGGTTCCTCGTTTACTTCATTAAACGATTACGTCGTCAATTATTTTGGAATGGCCGGACTCTTACTACCTGTACTTTTGGTACTTTTTGGCTTTTTCTTCTTAAAGCTGCGGTTTTTTCTCTCCAGACCCAATATCGCCATCGGATTTTTGATTTTCTTCGTTTCGCTTTTAGGTCTTTCTAAAGCCGGATCGTTTGGTCTTTATTTAAACCAGTTATTGTCGGGGATACTTACCGGCCCCGGGGCATTCCTGGTTTATCTGGCCGGAGTTTTTGTCGGCTTAGTGGTCTTTTTTGACACCTCGGTTGACGAATTGATGGCAATTGTAGGTTCAATTCTAGCAATTATGCAAAAACTTATGCCGGGCAGAATCCTCTCCTTCTTTAAGAAAAAACCCTCCGGTTTGGATAAACAAATGGTGATTAAGGGGATGAACAAGGACGTACCAACGCCCAAAGAAGTCAGAATCAACTCCGGCGCGCCGATTAAAAAAGATGAAACACCTTTAATTTCGGATAAGCTGGTGATGAATGCGCCGGGCAGAACCGGAATCTGGCATTTGCCGCCTCTGGATTTATTGTCAAGTGAGTCAACGCAAAAAGCCGACCGTGGAGATGTTAAAAAAGTGGCCGGCAAAATTGAAGAAACACTCAAAAGCTTTGGCATCGGAGCAAAAGTGGTAGAAGTTAATCTTGGTCCCGCAGTTACTCAATACGCTTTGCAAATTCCGTTGGGGACAAAAGTTTCCAAAATTACCAATTTATCCAATGACCTGGCGCTAAATACCGAAGCGCCAACCGGCCAAATTAGAATTGAGGCACCGATTCCTGGCCGAAATCTAGTGGGAATTGAAATTCCAAACCGCAGCTTGGAAGTCGTAACGCTTAGGACAATGCTTTCTTCAGACCTAATGCGTAAACATAAATCAAAACTGGCGGTTTCATTGGGCCTAGATGTTTCAGGAAATCCTTTAATGGCCGACATCGGCAAAATGCCCCATGTGCTTATTGCCGGAACTACCGGCTCGGGAAAATCAGTGTTAATCAACTCCTTCATCGCCTCACTTTTGTTCAGAGCAACCCCCGATGAATTAAAACTTATTTTGGTTGATCCGAAGCGGGTTGAGCTAACGGGTTATAACGGCATTCCGCATTTGATGACGCCGGTGATTGTGGAAGTGGACCAGATTTTGGCGTCTCTAAAATGGGCGCTGGGAGAAATGGACAGGCGGTACAAAACTTTTGCCGAACATGGTGTCAGAAATATTGACGGCTATAATGAATTGGCGGGTTTCCAAACGCTTCCGTATATCGTTATTATTATTGATGAGTTGGCGGATTTAATGGCTTATGCCCCGGTTGAGGTTGAAGACGCCATCGCCCGCTTGGCGCAAATGGCCAGAGCGACCGGAATCCATCTGGTGGTTTCCACCCAGAGGCCGTCGGTAGACGTTATTACAGGATTAATTAAAGCTAACATTCCTTGTCGTATCGCCTTTAATGTTTCGTCAATGATTGACTCCCGCGTTATTATTGATATGCCGGGCGCGGAAAAGCTATTGGGTCGGGGAGATATGCTGTATATCCCGCCGGAACAAGCCAAACCGACCCGTATCCAGGGCGCGTTTGTGTCCGAAAAAGAAGTGCGGGGGTTGGTTAATTTCCTCAAAAACGAAAATCCGCCGGTTGAATACACCGAAGAAGTTTTGGCGCAGCCGCTGGTGGTTAAAAGAGGTATGGCTTCAACCGGCGAAGGCGGACGCGATACTCTGTTTGCCGAGTCGGTCAGAGTTATTTGCCAGCACGATAAAGCTTCGGCGTCGCTTTTGCAAAGAAGACTGTCGATTGGTTACTCCAGAGCGGCCAGAATTTTGGACCAACTTGAGACAGTTGGCGTCGTAAGTAGGGCCGAAGGCAGTAAGCCCAGAGACGTTCTAATTCGGGACGCCGAAGAGTTTATCGCAACACTTGAATAACCTCAATTTATGATAAAATCCGGAGAAAAATTACAGCAGACGAGACTGGAAAAGGGTTTAAGTTTGGAAGATGTCGCTCGCGCGACGAAAATAAAAACGCAATTCTTGTCTTACATTGAAAACGGGGAGTACCAAAAACTGCCTTCACCTTCATACGCCCACGGATTTGTCCGCAATTACGCCCGCTTTTTAGGGCTTCCCGACGAGGAAATCCTAGCGCTGTTCAGACGGGAGTTTGATGAAGACAAAGCTTACCGTATTTTGCCGAGAGGTTTAGAAGAAAAGCAGAACTTTCCGCTGTTTAAGTTCAAAATCAGACAAGCAGTTCTTCTATCGGTCATCGTACTCCTCCTGTTCATCGGTTATTTACTTTGGCAATACCGCGACGCTTTTTTAAATCCGCCGCTTGAAATAACTTCACCCAAAGCCGGCACAGTTTTATCTTCGCAAATTAAAATTACCGGTAAAACCGATCCAAACACGACGGTTTACGTTGATAAAAACGTGGTAGCGGTGGACCAAGACGGGAATTTCCAAAAAGTGATTAATGTTTTTCCGGGCGAAACTACAATTACAGTCAGAGTTGTAAATAAGTTTTCCAAACAAACTCAAAAAAGCGTTGAGATAGAAGTTAAAGCAGGCACTTGACAATAGCTCAGATTTAAGCTAAGTTTATAGACATGATAGATCCTGCCCAAACCGCTTTATTTATAGTGATAATCGTCCTCACGGTTCTT
>DATKGY010000047.1:0-5361 GCA_035510535.1 Patescibacteria group bacterium | reverse complement strand
TCAATGTCGCCGGTTTTTTGCACCACAAACTGTAAGTTACCTTTTGGAACCGCATTCATAATTGCTTCCAAAGATCCGGCCGAATCGGCGCAAAGCACAATTGAAAGAACATTTTGATTCTCGACTTCAAACGGCGACTCCGGCAGCTTATTAACCGAAACCTCTTCTTTGTAGGCAAAAGTTTCCGCCATTTTGGGCGTATCCGTCACCACGCTGCCAACGCTGGGGACTTTTTCAAAACCTAGCACTTCGACTGCTTCCCCGACGCTGACTGACTGTAAATTTTTACCGGTATCGGAAATTAAACCTCTTACTTTCGCTCTGATGTCTCCTGCGAAAATTTCGCTTTTAACTTTTAAAACGCCGTTTTTAACAACGACTGTGGCGCGCGGCCCCGCGTTTTTATCCAGTTTTGACTCAATTACAATTCCCATCAGCGCGCCTTCTTTTTTAAAGGGATAAAAATTGGCTTCTTTTTTCATTTCATAAACCAGCAGAATTAAATCCAACAGTTCTTTAACGTGGTCGCTCGTCTTTCCGGAAACTTCAATTACCGGCACATCGCCGCCGTAACCTTCCAGCATTACTTCTTCTTTTAAAAGCTGCTGTTTGGTTTTTTCAACTTGCTTACTCGGATCGTCGGAGCGTGTTAGAACCGCTATGTAGGGAATTTTTGAGTTTTTTAACAGCTGAATACTCTCTTTGGTTTGCGGCATTACTCCGTCAACACTGGAAACTATTAATAATCCTATGTCAGCCGCCTGCGCGCCGCGTCCCCGCATTTGCGAAAACGCTTCATGACCGGGAGTATCGATAAAAGTAATTTTCCTTTTTACTCCATCGTGGAGAATTTCGATTTCCGAGGCGCCGATTTTTTGCGTAATTCCGCCGTGCTCTCCCGCGGCAACATTGGTTTTTCGGATGGCGTCCAAAAGTGTGGTTTTCCCATGGTCAACGTGACCCAAAACCGCTACTACCGGCGAGTAGAATTCGTCTGTAGCATTTTTGTCATTTTTAATATCCATAAATTAAATAAATTTTTCGACAAGTTGTTAATTTTTTCAAAATTACTCACTCTCATATTAGCTTGTCTTGTCGGTCTTTTCTGTTTTAACTTCTTCTTTAGCTGGCTCTTCTTGGGAGGAGGCAGGCGTTTGGCTATTCTCGGACGAATCGATAGTCGGCTCTACACTTACCTCTTGCTTTTCTTCTACTATTGGCGCCGCACTAGCGTTTAGCGAAGCCGGCTCCGCAGTTTCAGTTTTAGTTTCAACGGGCTGAGCGTCGTCCGAAATGGGCAAATGACTGGCTCCTGACTCCTCTGATTTAACTTCTTCCACAACAGGCGCAGCTTCTTCGACTACAACTGGTTCTATTTTTTCTTCCTGAGCTTCTTCTGCCGGTTTTTCTTTTTCTTCCGGCGGAAGTTTGGAAAGCTCATCTTTTCCTTCAATTTCAATTCTGTATCCGGTTAATTTCGAAGCCAACCGCACATTTTGTCCGTCTCTGCCAATTGCCAGTGAAAGTTCTTCCGGCGCTACAAAAACTTTGGCGGTTTTTTCTTTTTCATCAATTTCAACTTGCAGTTCTTTGGCCGGCGACAATGCCTGAGTCACATAATTTTTGGGGTCCTCCTGCCATTGGATAATATCGATTTTTTCAATCCCATTGAATTCTTGAATTATAGCTTGTACCCGAACGCCTTTTTGTCCGACGCAGCTGCCAACCGGATCAATTCCCGACTGGTTTGAAGCCACTGCGATTTTGCTTCTGTTTCCCGGTTCTCTTTCAATTGCTTTGATTTCCACCGCGCCCTGCGCAACTTCCGGTACTTCCCGCTTAAACAAACCTTCCAATAGTCCGTTGTTAGCCCTGGAGACTACCACTTCTTCACCTTTTAATCCCTCTTTGATTTCCAAAACATAAACCACTAATCTTTGATTAAGATGGTATTTCTCGTTTGGAATTTGTTCCTCCGGCGGCATAAGCGCTTCAGCTTTGCCGATATCAATGATGACATTTGGTCCGGCAAATCTTAGCACCATGCCGTTAACAATGGTCCCGATTTTTAATCTGAAGTCGGAAATTACCGCTTCTTTTTCTTTCTCTCTGATTTTTTGCAAAATAACCTGCTTGGCGGTTTGGGCGGCAATTCTGCCAAAACCCGGAGGCGTTACGTCCTTTTTGTCGAGGAAAATTTTTGCTTCTCCGGTGTTGGCGTCAAGCGTTGCGGTGTATTCTTCGATTTCCGTTCCGGGATGATCTTTTCGGTAAGCAGCCAAAATCGCGTTTTTGACAGTATCCAAAACAATAGCTGGATCAAGGCCTCTTTCGTTGGAGACCTGATTTAGGGCAAGCGCGAATTCACTTCTCTGTATCGCTGGCATAATGTGCTCTAGTATAGCATTATTTGAGCTCGCCTTCAACAACTTTGTTTTAAATAAATTAAAAGCTTATAGTTTGACAACAGCCATCAATTCATTTATAATGCCCATTACTATGTCTTCATATAGAGAAAGAGTAAATATCCAGATACAAGTTGAGGCCGGACAAACAGATGCCCTTCGTGTCTCAGAAGATCACAAAGGACAATTAGTTACCGAGTGGGATGAGAGAGTAACTCAAATTCGTGATAAGTTTTGGACAGTTATTGATCCCCTAAAAGATTTTGAAGAAATTAATGCAGACATCTGGGAAGGTCGAGGGGAAATTACTACAACTAATAATGGCTTAGTTTTACGAACAACTTATCCCATAAACGCCAAAGGAGTATACCAACGTCTTGAAAGACGAGGGTTTGGTCTTCATCAAATTGAGGTAGCAGAATGCACATCAACCATTGGAGCAGAATGGGGACATGGAGGAAGCTATGTAAATCACCCAGAAACAAGATTTGGAAGATACATAATTTATGGATCCAAACTGACAGGATACGAAACCAAAGATACTCATAGTGAACTCTCGCTAGAGTTTAGCGTAGCACAGGATAATGATTTGCCAGTTTGCATTCTACGAATATCAGATACTGAAACTGCCTTTGAAAAGAAGGACATAAAGGACATAACTGATTGTCCATCCAAAGACTATATATTCCATGGCATTGATAATCACCGAAAATTTTCGGGCTCGGCGCTTGGACTTATAGAGCATGGAGCTGCATTTGTACAATATACAGAGAGAGCGAATTATGGAGATGCCTGGAAGAGCTTATATCTACAATTTGCTGCGCAGAATTTTGATAAAACTATTATAAGACGCTTTTTGGAATCAGCTCTTACACAAAGTTGTAAATCAAGAATAGCTAATCCTTTATCGATGAGAATTTTCCGAACAAATGCTGAAATTGAACACATTAAATCAAGAATAGGACAAATCTCTTGGAATCAATACGCTTCTCCTAGCTATCGGCTATAATAAGCTTATTGAAATATTGTTTGAGGAATCCACGGAGACTTGGATTTTGTCGCCACGCTTGATTTGGTCTTTGAGTATTTCTTGAGCAATTATATCTTCGATTTTATCCTGAATAAACCTTCTTAATGGTCTCGCGCCAAAATCTTTATCAAATCCTTCGCTAACAATATTGGCGATAATTTTTTCGTCAAAATAAACCGTGATATCTTTGGCAGCCAGTTCTTTAGCAACGCCAATGAGCATTAATTTTACTATCTGCATTATTTCCGCTTGTCCCAAGGGTTTAAAAGTGATGATATCGTCGAAGCGGTTTAGAAGCTCCGGTTTGAAAATTCCTTTCGTCTCCAAATAATTGACGAGGTCTTGCTGAAATTGTTTGTTAACTTGCGTGCCTTTGGCAACTTCTTCCCTAATGAATTCCGAGGCGGCGTTACTCGTTGCAATAATAATGCAATTGGCAAAAGAAACGGTTTTACCCTTATCATCAGTCAGTCTGCCATCATCTAATACTTGCAAAAATAGATTGAGGATTGTTTGGTCGGCTTTTTCAAACTCATCTAAAAGAATTAGCGAATTGGGGTTGTCATAAACCATTTCTAATTCTCCTTTTTCGCTTCCCTCTCCCGGAGCGGAACCCAAAAGTTTTTTTATTCCCTCCTCGCCGACAAACTCACTCATGTCTAAACGGATTAATCTTGCGCTGTCTCCAAAATAAACTTCTGCCAAAGCTTTGGCAGTTTCGGTTTTTCCCACACCGGTTGGACCTAAAAACAAGAATGAAATCGGCTTCTCGGCGACGTTAAGTCCGGTTCTAAGTCTTCGAATCGCTTCGGAAATTGCAAACACCGCTTCTTGCTGATCGACTACTCTTTTATGAATTTCATTTTCCAAATTAAGGAGGAGCGTTTTTTCTGCCATTTTTGGTTCTCCAACGGGCACTTTGATTTTTCTTTCTACTTGCGTTAAAACATCTTGTTCTTCAACGATGCGGTTACCGGACACTTTATCCGCATTAGCTGTATCTTCCAAAAGAGTAACCGCGCTCCCCGGCAAAACTTTTTCCCTGGCGTAACGATTGGCAAAATTACGCGCCGCCAATACCGCTTTATAAGTTATGACAACATTGTCTTTTGCTTCTATCGTTGCCGCTTTCTTAAATAACATTTGTAAAATCTCTTCTTTTGAGGCTTCGGAAAAATTGATGACGGTGAAGTTATCCAAAAGGGTACGCATCGGCTCGAGAAAAGTTTTGTAGGCACCGGGCGTAACCGAAGCAATAATCCGGATTTCTTTTTTCTGCAGATACGGAATTAAAGCTCCGGAAATATCCAAGTGAAAAGTTGAACTGCCCAGGGTATTTTGAAACTCCGGAATATAGATAATTACGTCTCCCGAGTGGGCAATTTCCGCGATTAACGCGTTAATTCTTAACTCAATTTCGCCCTGATTTCCCGCTCCGGCCATAAACGCATCAACCATCAACTGGAAGATTTTTTGATGATAAAGATTATCTTTTAACCTTCCCATGAAACTTTCAATCGCCAATTCTTTAACCGTCGATTCTTTGCCGCTACCCGCGTCTCCAACCAAAATTACGCTCCCACCTTTGTAAAGCGCTTCCGTCAATTGCTGATACTCATTAGCTCTTTTCATCGGTTCAACTCTGCCGCTTAAAAATTCGTGGCTTAAATCGAGCATGTATTTTTTGGTTTCCAAAGTCCAACCATAAACCCATTCTTCGGCAATACCCTCTCCGGCGAAATTGACAATAGTTTGCTTCGAAGATTCCTCCGTCTGATAAACCTGTTTTGCCCAAACTAAAATATTTTTGAGGTCTTCAACTGTTAGTTTATGGTTGAACAAGATCTTTGCTGACGGCTCAATTGATAATAAATAGGCGGTGAAAAAATCCATGGTTGTGACGTATTTTCCTTTCATTTCTTTGGC
>DATKGY010000046.1:0-50071 GCA_035510535.1 Patescibacteria group bacterium | reverse complement strand
ATCGCCGGAGTAGTTGCTTTGGGACTAATCATTGCTTCCGGATACAGGCTGATGATTTCTCAGGGAAATCCCGAACAGGTCAAAGGAGCCCGTGAACAATTAACCGCTGCTATTGTTGGATTATTGTTTATAATTTTTTCGCTGGTTATCCTACAGGTAATTGGCGTGAATATTTTGAATATTCCGGGCTTTGGCTAAACTTTGTTATGCACTATCTTGCTTTACAACTTCCCAGCATCAATGGCAGTCCTAATTCAATTAATGTTAATGGCATTCCTGCCGACAAACCGGGTGAGCTTGCCATCATTATCAATGCGGGGATTGATTTAATGATAGCGGCAGCAATTTTTGTTTGTCTATTTATGCTTATGCTCGGAGGTTTTGAATGGATTTTCTCCCAAGGAGATAAACAAAAAATTGCTAACGCCAGACAAAGACTGGCGATGTCAATTCTTGGTCTGGTTTTGATTTTTGCGTCTTTTCTGATTATTAATGTCCTTTACGCCTTTTTCTTTGGCAGTAAAATAATTAATTTCTTAGGCAGTCAGTAGCTTTACGGACAAATTCATAAAAGGGGCTTGACAATTGCAAAAAAACGCTTTAGCATAAGGTTAGATGAAGAAATATCTTATTTTATTATCTCCAATTGCTTATTTATCGCTTGCCTCCTCTGCTTTCGCACAAACAAAAATTGGTAGTCCTTGTGGCAGCGGAGAGTTTAATGCGCTTTGTAATCTTTCAGTCGGAGACATAGGAGGATTGATTGGTTCATTAATCCAGTTTATCTTTGTCATTGCAGTACTGGTAACCCTCATCTTTCTAATCTATGGCGGATTTAGGTGGCTGGTTTCATCGGGAGACAAAACACAAGTTCAAGCCGCCAGAGAGCATATCGTCGCCGCCATCATCGGACTGGTAATTGTTTTCTTATCTTATTTCCTTTTAACCATACTGCTTGGTTTCTTTGGTGTTGACTTAAAAAACCTAACTATTCCAAAAATTCCAGGCGCCTAATAAACCCCCTTTCTTGCTTTTTTAGCATTGCCTTGTTATTCTTTAGTTATGGGTAATTGTGGAGTTGGCGGAGCGACAACGCTGAATTGTATTTTCCCTTTAATTGCTAATGTTATTTTTTGGGCAATCGGCATGGCCGGCACAGTGGCTTTATTTATGATTATTTTCGCCGGTTATCAATTGATGTTTGCTGGCGGAGATGCCAAAGCCGTTGATGGCGCCAGAAAAACCTTAACATTTGCTATTCTTGGATTAGTTTTGATATTTTTATCGTTTATGATTTTAAGCGCTATTGGTTCTGTTACCGGAGTTACTTGCTTGCAAGACATCGCCAGAGGACAATTTGGATTTACCGCTTGCCACTGACTTTTCACGCAAAACCGACACAGTTGAAACCGCATTTGACCCACTTTGATTATCTTGCATACATATTTTTCACATTATAACCTAGAATTATGGAGAATCATCCTATTCCGCAGGATATTACAGGCTTTGAGTTTAAGCTAATCGGCGACATGACCCTAAAGCAGTTCGCATATGTCGCCGGCGGAGCGATTGTTGGGCTTATATTTTATGCTTTGCCCATTTTTGCCCTGATCAAAATTCCTATCGCCTTAATTTTTGTGGGAACAGGTGTTCTTTTTGCCTTTGTGCCTTTTGAGGGCAGACCATTGGATATAATGATTAGAAACTTTCTGAGAGCGGTTTTAAATCCAACTCAATATATCTATCAAAAAATGGATGCCCAGCCTTTGGCTGAGGCTTCGCTAGCTTCAGTCTCCGGCGGAAAAAAACAATCGCTTAGTGAAGCTTCCCAAAAACAACTCAAAGATTTTTTAAATTCTTTGCCGGTTGGGAAAAATAAACTTGATAAGAAAGAGATGGTATTTTTTGAATCTTTAGCTCAATACGAAACAGACAAGCCCCTTCAGGCAAACCCCGGGTTTGTCGCTTCTCACTCTATCGCAACTTCCAAGACACAACTAACTTCTGCGCAAACTGTTGCGCAACAGCAAGTAACAAAACCCGCTCAAGAGGAAGCTAATGAAGAGCTACAAAAAACCGCCGCGCTTTTGGAGAAAGAATTGCAAAACGCCAAGGCCAAAGAAGCAGCCGAGGACAAAACCAACCCCGAGGAATACCTTAAAGCGCATCAAAAAGTTTTAGAACTGCAAAAAAACCTTAATGATCTTACTTTTCAAAAACAAGAACTGGAATCAAAATTAATCTCTCTTCAGCAAAAAATGGAAATGCAGGGGAAGTCTATTTACACTCCTTCTGTCGCTCATCCTGAAGAATTAAAGGAAACTAAATTTGTCAGAAGTATCCCCCAGAGTATGCAAAAAAGCGCTGGTTTACCAACTGCTCCTGAATTTCCCAACGTTGTCACCGGCATCATTAAAGATCCTCGCGGTAATCCCCTGCAAAATATTCTCGTGGAAGTAAAAGATTCTCAAGGAAATGCAGTCCGGGCATTTAAGACCAATGCTCTTGGACAATTTGCTTCCGCGACCCCACTTGTTAATGGTGAATATACAATTGGATTTGAAGACCCGAGAGAACAAAATAAGTTTGACACGGTTGCCTTTAAAGCTACTGGTGAGATAATTTTACCAATTGAAATCATTTCGGTTGATACTAGGGAGGAATTAAGGAGGTCCTTGTTTAACTAATATGGCAACGCCTGCCCGTAATCTACCATCAACCCAAAAATTTATAGAAATCCAAAATATCGTTGACGATATTGTCGTTTCAAGTGGAGGCAACGCCTGCCTGGTAATTGAAGTCAGCGCCACCAATTTTGCTCTTTTGTCTCCCGAGGAACAGGACTCAAAGATCTACGCTTATGCCTCGCTTCTCAATTCGCTTTCTTTTCCGATTCAAATCGTGATTAGAAGTAAAAAGCTCGATATTACAAACTATTTAAAGTTACTGGATGATGAAAAAGAAAAGACCCAAAACACAAGCTTAGCTAAGCAAATCGGCCTCTATCGGGATTTTGTTAAAGAGTTGGTAAAAGTCAATACTGTTTTGGATAAGAAATTTTATATCATCATTCCCTATTCTTCGCTTGAAAAGGGTGCCTCGGGGGCAAGGGAAACGCTTAAATCGGGAACCAATCTGGAGAACTTCGTTGTTGGCGCAAGAGCGTCTCTGCACTCAAAGGCTGAATCTATTCACACTCAATTAAGCAGACTTAATTTAAAAGCCCGCACTTTAGATGAAGAACAACTAACTAAACTTTTTTATGACATTTTTAATGATAGCGCAATTGACCATGCCCAAAGTCAAACAACGCCGGTAACTTTAGGAAAGGAGACGCAATAAATGTTTGACAAAAGGGGAATATCATCAATCCCCGACATGCTTGCTCCCTCATCGGTTGAGATAGACTTCAATAGCATCAAAGTCGGAGAAAAATATTACAAAACACTTTTTGTGGTGGGTTATCCCCGTTATGTTTCGCCCGACTGGCTTGAGCCATTAATTGAGTTTGATCATTCAATGAATATTTCTATGTTTATTTATCCCGCGTCATCTCCTGATGTTTTATCCGATTTAAGAAGAAAGGTTGCGGAGATGGAAGCCACTTTAACTTCGCAAATTGAAGGAGGTTTAGAAGAAGATCCAAAAATTAAAGCCTCCCTTGAAGACGCGTTATCTGTTCAAGAAGAATTAGCTAAGGGCATGGAGAGATTTTTTCAGTTTAGTCTTTACATTACTTTAACCTCTGACAGTTTAAGCGAACTTAATGAATCGGCAAAAAAACTAATGACCGCGCTTAGCTCAATCTTAATCTTGCCAAGAACCGCCACTCTGCAAATGGAGGAAGGATTTAAATCTACCACTCCATTGGGACAAGATAAATTGTATATCACCCGTAATATGGACACGACTTCGTTAGCCTCAACTTTCCCATTCAGCTCCGCTATGCTGACGCAGGACAAAGGCGTGATGTACGGCATTAACCAGCAAAATGGCTCTTTAATTATTTTTGACCGGTTTTCTTTGGAAAATGCTAATGAGGTTGTTTTTGGCAAATCTGGCGCAGGAAAATCTTACTTAATTAAACTTGAGGCGATGCGCCAGTTTATGTTTGGCACTGAAGTAGTTATTGTTGATCCCGAGGGAGAATATAGTGAGTTAACTAAAGTCTTAGGCGGAGAAGAACTAATGTTTACTCCCTCTTCAGCGCTTAAAATTAATCCTTTTGATTTGTCGGGACTTTATGAAGAGGGGGAAAATGAGTTGGGATTAAAGATATTATCCCTGCATGGTTTATTTAAAATTGTCATGGGAAATCTAGACGCCTCCCAAGAGGCAATGCTTGACCGAGCGTTGGTGGAAACTTATCGCATCAAAGGTATTACCACTGATCCGGCCACACAAAAGAGTCAGGCGCCAATCGTAGAAGACTTATACAATGTGTTGTTAAAAACGGGTGACGAAATCTCTAAGGAGCTAGCCTTACGCTTGGAAAAATTTATTAAGGGGAGTATGAGTGGTATTTTTAACCAGCAATCAAATTTTGATATTAAAAATCCTTTTACTGTTTTTAATGTTAAAGCGCTGGAAGAAGAGTTAAGACCAATCGCGATGCACATTATTTTGGACTTTATTTGGACCAGGGTTAGAAAAACGCTTAAAAAAAGGGTTTTGATTCTTGATGAGGCTTGGTATATGATGCGCTATGAAGATTCCGCTTCGTTTGTTTACAGCGTTGCCAAAAGGGCGAGAAAATACTATCTAGGACTAACCACCGCCACTCAAGACGTACAGGACTTTTTATCAACTGACTACGGGAAGGCGGTTTTGTCAAACTCGTCTATTCAGATTCTTTTGAAGCAAAGTCCGGCGGAAATAGATTTGGTGACCAAACTTTTTTACCTGACTGAGGGCGAAAAACAATTATTACTCTCTTCCAGTGTTGGCGAGGGATTATTCTTTGCTGGCCAAAGTCATGTCGCGCTTCGCTCCATCGCCGCACCATACGAACACGCGATGATCACCTCCAGCCCCGAGGAAATCTTAAAAGCACGGGAAGCGGCGAAAACGGTCGCACCCATACCTCAACCAATTGCTACTGAATCGCCACTAGCGGCAGGTACTGAAAGTGTTACGGGCCCTAAATAATTTGTTAAGATAAAGCTATGGCAGACGAGCAGACAAAACAACAAAATAACAGTAATCCATCTAGCAATAATTTTAAACTTCCCGGTCCTTTATCCGGTATCGGCGGCCAAACCAAAAATCTAGCCGAAAACTACATCAAGAACAAAACTGAAATGATAGCTAAACAAGCCTTAAAAAAGGGTTTACAAAAAGCGGCTATGACTCCCCAATTCTGGATTGGGATTGCAATAGTGCTTGGAATAGTAATTCTAGTTGCGTTATTTCTAATGACTATTGCTACAATCACCGGGCAAAATAATTCATCTACTACCGCTAGCGTTAATGCTCAACCGGGGCCTCCACCAACGACAAATAGTAGTATTATTTCTTGGGCGCAACAGATAGACGATAGCGTAACAAAACTCGCATGCTCTTCTTATCGAAATGTTATGCTAGCAACTATAACAAACGGGAGCCATACGGTTCCGCAAAAATACGGTACTTGCTCAGGAGACGGATACAACGCATTTCTTTGCACAGATCTGGTAATTCAGTCTTATACTTTGGCTGGGGTTAGTAAATATTTTAATAGAAAAGCTTATGTTATGGCCGAGCATTGGATTCCCAGCGTACAGTTAATTACAGGCGAAAACGTTTTTAGTTTAATCTCGCCCGGAGATGCTATTTTCCCGTCATGTGATACTACCACAAACGAAATTGGACATGCTGCGTTAATCGAAAATGTCAGCGTTAATAGTAATGGCGCCGGCACAATAACCACTATTGATACCAATATGCCCAGCGAATACAACACCCTACGCGTAAGGGGTTGGAATATTACAACTCCCGAGAGTATAACCTGTGGCGTCCTAAACTCAACTGGTATTGCCCGCTATTTCTGGCTTGGACAAATACAATGAATAAAATTTTATTAATTATTGGCTTATTGATTTTGGGAGGCTTTGCAACTTTTCTTTTTATAATATCATTGCCACAACAAAGAACAAGCGCTCCAAATAATCTTACACTAATATCTGTTTCTCCTCAAAATGGGTCGGTAAATGTTGCTTCTTCTCCCAATATTATCCTTACCTTCTCGCGAGCCTTAACTGAAAACGAGAGAAAAACAATCTCTGTTGTAATAGCTCCGCAGGTAGAGAATGCCCTTTTTTGGGAGAAAGAAAATGACACAGCTAAAATAGTTTTAGGGAAAAATCTTTCTTTCCAAACAAATTACACTATCACAATTAATTATGGCGTAGAATCTTTTTCTTGGCATTTTACAACAACCACTGCTCCCGTCCCCAGCATTACTACACCAGCCCCTAATTATGCTTCTACTTCAGCGGAACAAGTCTTGCTTAATCAGCAGGCCCAAGAAGACTCAGCTTTTGCTAAGGGGCAACAAGATTTCCTAAAAGCTTATCCTTGGTACAACAACCTTCCTCCGGTAAATGACGAGTATTTTATTGACTTCGATTTCACTAGTAATCAATTTATTGTTGAATTATATCCACACATAAATAACTCTATGTCCATAAACGATCAAATTAATCATTTTAAAAATGACGTATTAGTTGAATTGCAATCAATTGGGGTGGATATATCTTCTTATAAAATTGACTGGACTATTGTCCCTCAGTAATTAACTTTGAACTCGAATCGGCATGATTAAATGAAGAAACGTCTCGTCATCCTTAATTTTGAATACCCCTGGATTTAATGGCCCCGTCATTTCAAAAACCAAATCTTCTTCATTAACTACCGCCAAAATGTCCAAAAGATACTTTCCGTTAAAAGCGATTTCATTTTCTTCGCCGGTGGTTTTTGCTTCTATCTCAACGTTGTCTTCGCCGATAGATGGCGAGTTGGCTGAGATAATCATTTTGTTTTTTTTGATAGTAAATTTAATAATATTAGCTGTTTCTCTGGCAAAAACCGAGCAAATTTTAATTGCGTTCAATAGTTCTTCTCTGTTTAATTCGGTTTTTGTGTCAAAATTTTGGGGAATTATTTTTTGGTAATCGGGATATTCTGCCCCAATTAATCTTCCTACTAGAGTTGTCTCCCCTTGTGCAAAAAGAATTTGATTGTTCTCCTCGGAAACAAAAACTCTAACTACATCTTCGTCTTCTTTAATTGATAATAATTCCCTTATTATCCGCGCCGGTGTTATGATTGGTTTTTTAAGCCCCTCTTTGGTCTTAAAAACGTTTTTTTGCAGCGAAAGCCTAACTCCATCTGTTGCCACTAAATCAATTGTTTTTTTATCTTCATTTAAAAGCACTCCCGATAAAGCCGGCCGGCCGCCATCTTGAGCGGCTGCAAAAACTACCCGTAGAATACTTTCTTCAATCTCGGTTTTTTTAAGGGTAGCTAATTCTTCCCCTTTTTCTTCATAAAGTTTTGGGAAATCCTCAGCCGGCATAGTTTGAAAAGAAGCATTAATTTTTTCTCCCTTTAAAGTAACCGTTTCACCCTCTAATGTAAGGGTTATTTTTTGGCTGCCTAGGTTAGTTAAAAGGTCGGAAAAATTTTTGGCGGGGATTGTTGTTTTGCCTTCTGTTTGAATATTAACGGCTATGCTTGAAGAAATTCCTATCTCTAAATCCGTCGCACTAATGATTAATTTTCCGTTTTTTGCTTCTAAAAAGAAATTTGAAAGTATTGGTAGTTGTCCTCTTTGGGAAACCGCATGGTTTAAAAAAGAAATTTTCCGTTGTAAATTATCAGAAAGAAAAGTAACTTTCATAAGTTAATATATTTGTAGTTGTTGTAGTTTATATGGAAAAGTGGAAAAAAGCAAGAACCTATGCCTAAAAATAAGGGGATAAATTGTTGATAAAAAAGTGGATAAATAGTTGAAAACAAAAAAATTTTAATATTCCACATTGTTATCAACATTTAATTTTACAATTCGCGAGATATCCTCCGAAAGTAAAGACTTTTTCAACATTCCTTCAACCTTAGTTACGCCATGCATAATTGTGGTGTGGTCTCTCCCGCCAAGTAAATTACCAATCTCCACAAAAGTTAAATTTAACTCTTTTTTTAAAATATACATTGCAACCTGTCGCGGCCTGACTAAAAAAGCATCCCTTTTTGGACTCCTTAACTGAGTAGATTTAACTTTATAAAAATAACAAACATTACGGATAATCTCATCCGGATGAAAACTATTTAATCTCTCCTCTTTATTTAAAGCTAAAACAGAAGCGACCAAGTCCTCAGTAATCTCCCCGTCCCCGGCTTGAGCTTGGGTAATAATGCGTAAAAGTAATCCTTCAAGTCCTCTGGCATCCTGGGTTTTCTGGGCGATCATTTTTGCCGCCTCCATCGTTAATAAAACGCCATATTTTTTCGCTTTAATTAGAAGAATGGCAGTTCTTAGTTCAAAATCCGGCGAGCCGATGTCTACTGTTAATCCTCCCGAAAAACGGGACAATAGTCTTTTTTCAACCTGTTTCATCTCTGCCGGCGGCCGGTCAGAGGACAAAACTATCTGCGCCGCTTTATCAACTAAAATATTAAAAGTATGAAAAAGTTCCTCCTGAACCTTATCTTTTCCGGCGACAAACTGGATGTCGTCAATAATCAAAAGGTCTAACTCCCGAAATTTCTTCTTCATATTACCGGTGTTGTTGGTCCTAATCGCTTCTACCACCTCAGTGGTAAATTCTTCGCTGGTAGTGTAGAGAATTTTTTTATTCGGGTTTTTAGCATAAACTTCGTTGGCAATTGCTTGCATTAAATGGGTCTTCCCTACGCCCGTGGGACCATAAATAAATAAAGGATTGTAAGTAACCCCTGGTTTTTTTGCTACAGTAGTGGCGCTAACAAAAGCTAGTTGATTGGTTGAGGAAACTGCCATGTCCTCAAAAGTGTAGTCCGGCCTAACCCTTGGCAAATGGCCGATTGCCATAGTGGTTTTCCCTTCATTCTCAAACAGTGGCCCATTTTTCTCTTCGGGCTCATCAATAACATCCACAACAGTCTTGGGAACAAAAATTATTTTCGTGTCTTTCCCGAGGTGTTTATCGGCAGCCTTTTTAATCACTTCGTAAAAACGTCTTTGCAAAAGGTCAATAATCATTACCGAGGGAGCAGCAATGGTGACGGAGTTTTCCTCAACCGATAAAAGGCGGGTTCGTTTAAATAACGTTAAAAAATTGGCCCGGGAAACTTCAAGCTCAACCTCGGCTAATACTTTGGTCCATAAATCTTGATACTCTTGCATAAGCGGTACTGTGCAGTTTAATAATGTGGATAACTTCTTGTCAAGATAGGTAAACTAAGTAAAACTATGTCAATTTTAAATCTCACGGCTGGTCTTTCAAAAGCATGTTTATTCTGGTATACTCTAATGCATGGAAAAATCTATAAAACTGAAAAAAGTCAAAAGGCAAAGGAAACATGGATTTCTTGAGCGGTCAAAAACTCACGGCGGAAGGAAGGTTTTAGGGAGAAGAAGAGCCGCCGGCAGAAAAAGCCTAACCATCTAGACAATGTTAAAAAGAGAAAACCGTCTCACAAAAATCGTTAGACGGACAGGAGGAGAAAAATATTCTTCCGCTTTGTTTAACATCAAAGTTTTTGATAACAAAGAGAACGAAGCAAGATTTGGATTTGTTGTTTCGAAAAAAATCGACAAGCGGGCGGTAGTTAGGAATCGGACCAAAAGAGTTTTAAGAATGGTAGCGGAAGAGTTTTTGAAAGAGTTAGTTGGCAAAGACGTCGTCATTATTGCTAAGAAATCCCTAACCCTTACGGACAAAGAAATGGTGGCAAAAGAACTGAGGAATATTTTAAAGAAATGAAAAAATTGACTTTATTTTTAATCAGCGCTTATCAAAGAACAATAGCGGTCCTATTATTTAATTTGGGGTTAAAAGGAAATTGCCGGTTTTCTCCAACCTGTTCGGAATACGCCAAGCTCTCCATCTCCCAAAACGGTTTGGCAAAAGGCAGTTATCTAGCGATGATCAGGCTTTTAAAATGCCAGCCGTTTTATAACGGCAAGTAATATGAATATACTTAGTTCCATTGGAGATGCTTTTCATTTCGTACTGTTCGTGCCAATCATCAACCTATTGGTAGCTCTTTACCATGCTTTTTACTACGTCCATCTTCCCTTCGCGCTTGGCTTTTCAATAATCGCCCTAACGGTTCTAATCAGGCTGGTTTTATATCCCCTGACAAATACGCAATTAAAAGCTTCAAAGAAAATGCAGGAGTTAACACCGCACCTAAATCGGTTGAAAGAAAAGCACAAAAACGATGCCAAAACTTTGCAAGCGGAGACAATGAAACTCTATAAAGAGTTTGGGGTTAATCCGGCCGCCGGCTGCTTGCCAGTTTTAATCCAACTGCCATTAATTTGGGCGCTGTATCAAGCATTGCAGTTAATTGTTAAGCCGGGGGCCGCAATTTTAGCGCAAATTAATCATATGCTTTATTCAAACTCCTTAAGATTAACTACTCCTTGGGACACCACTTTTTTTGGACTGCCGCTGGCTCAAAACCCTTCCCATTTATTGACAACCATTGGACCGCTGGTCCTAGCAATTCCGATTGCGACCGGACTTTTCCAGTTTATTCAAACCAAGATGATGTTTATTCCACAAGCGCAAAATAAGGATGGGAACAAAAAAGATGAAAAGAAAAAAGAAGATTTTGCCACCGCTTTTCAATCGCAATCTTTATACATCTTCCCGATTATGATTGCCTTTTTCTCTTATGGTTTTCCGATCGGCCTATCTTTATACTGGAACACGTTTACAATTTTTGGTATCATACAGCAATACAGAATTTCAGGTTTGGGTGGTTTGAAAGAATGGACGGACAAAATCTATGGCAAAAGTAAATAAAAAACAGGAAAAAGCAATTAAAGATTTTTTTGTTTCTCTGGGTGTTGAGGCGGAGATGAAAATAACCGAGGACGAAGAAGCAATCTCGGTTAATATGGAAACCGAAGACACAGGCATGGTTATCGGCTATCACGGTGAAACGCTGGAAGCCCTTCAGTTGGTTTTATCCCTGATTCTAGCAAAACAGAATGGCGAATTTAAAAGAGTTTCAATTGAAGTCGGAGATTATAAGAAAAACCGCACAGAGTGGCTGGAAAGATTGGCGCTTGACGCTAAAGAAAGAGCGCTTGCGCAGGAGAAAGAAGTTTATCTTTCCGAATTAAAATCCTGGGAAAGAAGAGTGGTGCATCTTTTTTTGCAAGATGACAAAGAAGTTACTTCGGAGTCAAGCGGCGAGGGTAAAGACAGGGTTTTGGTCATTAAGCCCAAATAAAATCTCCAAGCTCTTTTTTTATCTCCTGCTTCTTTTTTTGCCAACACAACTGGGAAAACATTTTTGGCCGGACTGGTCATTTGTCTACGGACTAAGACTTGATTATCTCTCCCCCACTCTTTATCTCACAGATGTTTTTATAATCTTAATTTTAACTTTTTCTTTACCCAAGTTCTATTCTTGGGTTAGTAATACTCATAAAAAATATTTATTCGGTTTTACGCTAGTGTTAGTTTCATTTTTGCTTGGCTTAGCAGGGGCTAAAAATTATTGGGCCGGAATCTACGGGATTGGCAAGTTTTTGGCGTTTTCCTTTTTGGCTTACTTTGTTGCCAGGAATTATAAAGTTTTTAACAAAACAATCTTATTTATTTGTGTTTTTAGCGCTGTTGTTTTTGAAGCGCTGCTTGCCTTTTTACAATACTTCAATCAGGGTTCAATCGGGGGAATGTTCTATTTATTTGGCGAAAGAGCTTTTAACGCCGAGACTCCGGGGATTGCTAATGCTTCTATCAATGGCCAATTATTTCTAAGGCCTTACGCCACTTTCTCCCACCCAAATGTATTAGCCGGCTTTTTAGTTTTAGCAATGTTATTTCTTTTTATGTTTTCCTACAAAAACCAACACTTAAAAATATTTGCCCTCTTCGGAAGTTTTTTGGGGACAGCCGCATTACTGTTAACTTTAAGCCGGACCGTAATTTTACTTTGGTTAGTTTATCTAATTATTCTATTTGGGCTATGGGTCGTTGAAAAATATAAGAAAGGCAAATTCAATTCGCAACAATTAACTCTTTCAATTTTAATCTTTGCGGCAATAGTAATTTTTATCATTTTACAAAACAATTTTATTTTACAAAGATTTTTAACGACTAAATTATCCGATGAATCCTTAGTGCAAAGACAAGAACTAATCACGCAGTCTCTGAATATGTTTTGGCAGAGCCCGGTTTTCGGAGTCGGCATCAATAACTTTTTTAATAATCTAAATGCAATTTCCGTAAGAGAAAACATTTCTTTAATTCAGCCGGTGCACAATATTTTCCTCTTAGTTCTCTCAGAGACCGGCATTATCGGACTTATCGCGTTTTTATTCATTCTTGCAAAATCCTTTCTGTCAATTCTCAAAAAACAAAATAAATATCTGCTGCTTTGTCTTCTGGCAATTATCTTCTTAGGCATGTTTGACCATTACTTCTTAACTCTCCAACAAGGCCAACTGCTGTTTGCGCTAGTTTTAGGTGCCAGTTTTTCAAGAACTATTAATGAGTAGAAATGATTTTAAAACTCTTGTATAATATTGAATATGTCAGTTGACGGGCAAACGATTGAGGAAGGGCCAGCTCCTCGCCATCCATACAGAAAAGATTTTACTCCAAGATTTGATAGTTTTTTACCATTTGTCCATGTAGCTGATGAGCGAGCCAGACAAAGTTTTTTAGAAGTATTAAGAGAATTATTTAGAGAAACAGGAGAGGATTGGCGTCCTGGAGGATGTCGCGGTGCAGAATATTTAAATAGAGTTGTTAGGCAACTACAGACAAACGGGAAACTAACCGGCATACAATTTGCCCCAATGAGCTATGGTGGGGGTGCGCATTTTTACCTGACCGCAACAATGAACGAGGGCGGTGAGCCCTTAATAATAGATCCATATGGTGTCCCTCCAGTTGGAGTTAGTGAAGAAGTATGGATGAGGGATCCGAAAGTTATCACGCCTTACTTTGGAGATTTAGAATCTGCGCCAGAAAGACATAAACGCGTTTATTCCACTGGTGAGCCAATCGAAGGTAAAGGTTTCCATATCTTCAGACCATAAATCCTAAATTACTGCGCCACTTATTCTATGCTAGAATACGGATATGCAGCATAAATTAATTGCCAAAAATACTTCGTACCAAATATTGGCTCGCGGCATTGCTTCTTTCATCGGTTTTTTAATCACTTTAATTATCGCCAGAAAATTTGGAGTTTTAGGATATGGAGATTTTACTAAAATCACTTCTTACGTCGCTCTTTTTTATCTAATAATTGATTTTGGGTTGAATGCTTTCTTTCTGCAATACGAAAATGCCAAGTTCAAAAATCTATTTTATCTGCGGATGATTATTTCAGTAGGAATTTTTATGTTGCTTAATATCATTGCATTTTTTCTCCCTTACAATGCAGTCTTAGGTACCGGCTTTTCCGGCGCGGAAAGATTTGGTATTTTCATTTTCTCCTTTGGCATTTTTGCTCAAAGCATTATTTTATCCACCTCGGCCGTCTTTCAAAAAGCAGTCAATTACTATTTCTATATGGTTGGGACAATTATCGGTTCCGTCGTTAATTTAATTGTAGTTTTAATTCTGGCGTTTTTGAATTTTTCCATAATCTACATTTTGTTTGGATTCGTTGCTAGTAGTTTTATCGGCGCTTTAGCTTTATTATATTTTGCCAAAGAAAAAATATTGCCGCTATCTTTAGATAAAGATTTTGCCGTAAAAATTATGCTCGTTTCTTGGCCATTGGGCCTGATGCTGATTTTTAATTTGGTCTATTTTCGGGCGGATATGTTTTTGTTATCTATTTTAAAAACCACTCAGGATGTCGGAATTTATGGACTTTCTTATAAGTTTTTTGATTTCTTGATTGCCCTTCCTCTTTTTCTCTCCAACGCTGTTTATCCGTTTTTGATCAAAGCAAAAAACGACAAGCAACTATTTTTTAATTTAACCGGTAAATATTTTCTGGTTTTCTTAATCTCCTCGTTTGTCACAATTATTCCCTTCTGGTTTATTTCGCCGCTATTTACTTTGGTGAAGGCGGATTTTTCCGCATCTATCTTGCCGTTTCGGATTCTTTTGCTCTCTTTGCCTTTTTTCTTTACCACCAGCTTTTTGCAATGGGTTTTAATAACTTTAGGCAGACAAAAATATTTAATGGTTATTTATTTTTTCTCAACGTTTCTAAATATCGTTTTAAATGTTATTTTTATTCCACAGTTTTCTTATGTTGCCTGCGCTACAACCACTTTGGTTTCGGAAGGAATTGTTTTCGTGTTCTTAGCTGCCCAGCTTCTAAGAGTCAGAATTTTATTAGAAAGGAAACTATAAACATGTCAAAGATTACAGTTTTTACGGATGGGGGAGCAAGGGGGAATCCGGGGCCGGCGGCTCTCGGGGTTTTTATCCAAGACGAACATGGCAAAGAGCTGGCAAGAATAGGCAAGACAATCGGTGAGGCAACCAACAACGTTGCCGAATATTCAGCCATTATTGAAGGCTTGAATTGGCTTTTGGAAAATAAACAAAGGTTAGATATTGAGAGTGCGAATTTTTTTATGGACTCTCAATTGGCTTGTTCTCAACTAAACGGAGTGTATAAAGTTAAGAATGCACGGATTAGAGAGTTTGTTTTTGCGATCCGGCAAAAAGAAATGGAGCTTGGTATACAAATTGCCTACGCGCATGTTCACCGTGAGCAAAATACTAAAGCAGATTTTATGGTGAATCAGGCTCTGGACAACCAACTTGAGAGTGATTAGAATAAAGCCAATGACCCACACTGCCCTTATTTCAAGCGAAAATAATCAAGACCAGCCAATTTTAGTGGTTGACCGGAAAGGGGAGATCGGCGAGGCGTTAATCAAAGAGCTTAAAGAACAAGCATTAATAGTCTACGTCAGTAGAAAAGTGCCCCAAACTTCAGATAACGTTATTCACGTTCCTTTTGATAAACAGTTCCCAACCATTCCCGACAATAACTATTCCCACATTTTCTTAATTGATGAAAACTTTGAAATTACCAAAGACGTAGTTAAAGCTTTTCTTCAAAAAGCCGAACAAAATAAAGCCTATTTGGTTTTGGTAGTAAATGCTTCTTTTGTGCAAGACTCTTTTCCGCTTGATTTTATTTCTTCGTACGATAAAGCAAAAATTGTCGTTCTCGGCGATATTTTTAAGCAGGATGCGCTTTACAATTCCGGCTCGGAAATAAATAAATATATTACGAAAATAAAATCCAGCGGCAGAATTGATATCCCGGGTGACGGAACAAGGTTGGTTGTCCCGGTTTGTTTTGATGACGTCGTTTTTGGTATTTTGGAAACAGTTTTTGGGGCAGAGGAAAATAAAATATTTTACCTTTTCCCAAAACACCGTATTACGCTTTTGTCGCTGGCGCACATCTTCCAAAAAATTAATCCAGATTTAAAAGTAGATTTTGTCAAAGAGGATAAATCGCCAAGCGCGGAGTTTAAGCCGTCAGTTGAAGGAAAGTATTTGCTGGGGGAGACATACGACCTGGAAAATAAAATTAAAGGCATTAAATTCGCGGATATAAAAACAGAAAGCGTTAAAGAAGAAAAGTTTTCTCTCCGGCCAAAAAGTAAGCGTAAATTAAAAATTAAAGCGTTAGTTTTGTCTTTATTGCTGCTCTTAGTACTTCCTTTGATCGCCACCATTTTATTTGCAGCTGTGGGAGCGGGAGCATTGCTGGTTAGCAAAAACGAAATTGTCAAAGGGGATTTTTCTGCGTCTAAAGCGCCGGTAATTCTGGCGGCAAATAGCTTTAGCATTGCCCAACTCTCCTTACAAGTTTTAAGCTATGAGACAAAACTAGTTGGTTTAGATGGTAGTTTAAGTTTGCTCTCTAATGATATTAATCTTGGTAGAGATGTTTCGGGCGCTTTAACTTCGGCAATAGACGCTTCAGATAAAATGAGAGCTGTTTTAACAGGGAGTTCCAAAAATCCTGCCACAGATTTTTCCAGCGCCACAATGGAAATTAAAAGCGCGCTCTATATTTACGACCAGGAAAAACAAGCCAAAATTATTCCCGCAAGTTTAGTAAAACCGTTGGATAATTTAGCTCAAGTTGTGTCTTCAACTATTGATTTCTGGCCGGAGGCATTAGGTTTTCAGGGGACCAAAAACTACCTAATTCTTTTTCAGAACAATATGGAGCTAAGGCCGGGCGGGGGATTCATTGGATCCTACGCGCTCGCCACTCTTAACAGGGGAAAGATTGTCAGTTTCAAAATTTACGATGTTTACGATGCCGACGGACAACTGAAGGGACACATTGAGCCTCCCTTTCCAATCAGAAGATATTTGCCATCAATACATTGGTATTTGCGCGATAGTAATTTCAATGTTGATTTTAGTAAGGGAGCGGTGGCTTCAGCGGTTTTTCTGAATACCGAAATGCAGCAAACTGTGGACGGGGTAATTGGTGTTGATTTATCCTTCATTAAGAATCTATTAACAGTTATCGGGCCGGTGAACGTTCCGGATTATAATCAAACCGTTAATGCTGACAATTTTTATCAAGTAACTCAAGCGCACGCGGATGACAACTTTTTCCCGGGCTCAACACAAAAAAAAGATTTTCTCACTTCTTTTTATAACGCTTTACAAGCTAAAATCGCCGGACAAAAAAATCTCTCTTACCTAAGTTTTGCGCAAGCGTTAATACAATCTATCAACGAAAAACATGTTTTATTTGCCTTTAATAACTCAAACGAGCAAACGGCGTTTGCGGTGAATGGTTGGTCTTCCGCTTTAGTTCAAGACACATCATCCAGTAACTCTCTCGTTGATGACTTCATCGGTATTAATGAGGCCAATTTAGGTGGCAACAAAGTTAATTATGATATTGCCAGAAGCGTTTCACAGACGGTAACTATAAGTAGTGACAAAAATATCAATGAGGCGTTAACAGTTTCATTTAAAAATTCTGCTCCGCAAAATTCAGGGGACAAGGGAGTCTATAAGAATTACCTACGCTTTATTTTGCCTTTCAACGTGACGATAACCGGCATCCAAATAGATGGGCAAGAGCAAAAAATTATTCCGGCCATTACCGACCCAACGGTTTACGAAAAGAAAGGTTTTGTTCCACCGACTGGACTTGAAGTGCAAAGAGAAGATGAAAGCGGCAGAACGACTTATGGATTTTTAGTCACTATCTCGCCGCAAAACTTAAAAACAATTAAAGTAAGCTATACGCTGGCGCAAAAAATAAATACTTCGCAACCTCAATTAGGCTATCAATTAAAAGTTTTTAAACAGCCGGGAATAGATTTTATGCCCTATGATTTATCTTTGAATTTCCCCAGTAATCTAAAGGTGGTTAAGTCTGACACTGATATTAAGCCAAGCGGGCAAAGTGCAGTTTTGTCAACGCAGATTACCCAAGATAGGGAAGTGTCAATCAATTTAGCCGCAAAATAAAAACCTCAATCCGTTTCTAATTTATTAGAGTTAGTATATAATTAAAGCAACGAATTTATGGATAAAGTTTATAATCACAAAGATGTCGAAGAGAAAATCTATCAAGACTGGGAAGAAAAAGGCTATTTTAAGCCGGAAATAAATCCAAACGGAAAACCATATTGCATCATGCTTCCTCTACCTAATGCCAACGGCGCCCTGCATCTTGGTCATGGAATGTTTACCGTCGAAGATATTCTAATTAGGTATCATCGCATGAAAGGTGATTCTACGCTGTGGTTTCCCGGAACGGATCATGCGGGGATTGAAACACAGTTTGTTTTTGAAAAAATGCTTCGAGCCGAGGGAAAATCACGCTTTGACTTTGATCAGGAGACCCTTTATAAAATGATCTGGGATTATGTCGAAAAAAATCGGGGAAATATCGAAAAGCAGCTTAGGCGGCTTGGACTTTCACTAGATTGGTCAAGAGAAAAATATCCGCTTAACCCCGAAATTGTCGAGTTAGTTTACAAAACCTTTAAGAAAATGTTTGATGACGGATATGCTTACAGAGGCTACCGCTTGGTTAATTGCTGCACTTTTGACGGCACGTCTTTTTCGGATTTGGAAGTTCTAAGCGAAGAAAAAGAAGGCAGTCTGTATTTCATTAAGTACCCATTAGTCGATGGGGGTTTGATTACGGTTGCTACTACCAGGCCAGAAACGATGTTTGGCGATACGGCGGTAATGGTTAATCCGAAAGACAGAAGGTATCAGAGTCTGGTGGGGAAGAGAGTAAAACTTCCGTTGACAGATAGGGAGATTGAGATTATTGCCGATGAGTCCGTCGATATGGAATTTGGCACGGGCGCGGTTAAAGTTACTCCCGCACACGATTTTAATGATTTTGAAGTTGGTAAAAGACACAATTTGTCAACCCTACAGGTAATCGGCTTTGATGGGAAATTAAAAGATACAGGAGTAGTGGACGGCTTATTTACAAAGCAAGCAAGAGCAAAAACGTTAGAGCTATTGACGAAAAAAGGGTTGCTCGAAAAAACAGAGCCGCATAAATTAATAGTCAAAGTTTGTTATAAGTGCAAGAATCCGATTGAGCCACTTCCCCTGGAGCAGTGGTTCGTAAAAGTAGAGGAGCTTAAGAAGAAAGCTATCGAGGTAGTTAAAAAAGGCGAAATCAAAATTTTCCCCAAGAGCTTTGAAAAAATCTATTTTCAGTGGTTGGATAATTTGAAAGATTGGAATATTTCCCGCCAAATTGTTTGGGGCATCCAAATTCCGGCGTGGAAAAACAAAAAGACAGGGGAATGGATAGTTACTGAAGGAAAAGCTCCTGAAGGAGCGGATTGGGAACAAGATAAGGACACGTTTGACACTTGGTTTTCGTCCGGGCAATGGCCTTTTGTAACACTTAAAACTTCTCAACCTGGTGATTTTGAAAAGTTCTACCCGACTTCAGTTTTGGAAACGGCGGCGGATATTTTAAAAGCTTGGGTCTCGAGAATGATTATGCTCGGGCTTTATATGACCGGTGAAGTTCCTTTTAAGCACGTTTTACTACATGGAATGATCACCGATCCGTATGGCAAGAAAATGAGTAAATCAAAAGGAAATGTGGTGGATCCGCTTGAACTTATCGATCAATACGGAGCAGACTCGGTCCGGTTCGCGCTAATTTATGGAAACGCCACGGGAAGCGATCAAGCGCTCTCTTATCCAAAGCTGGAAGCCGCCAGAAAGTTTACTAATAAACTTTGGAACATGGCTAGGTTTATAGAAATGAGCAAAGATTTAGTAAAAGAGGCCGGGAAAGGAAAGGAACATGAAAATGATGAGGTGTGGAAGAAAAAAGTTTCCGAGTTAGCCAAAGAAATTACAAAAGACATTGAATCCTATCAATTCAATTATGCGACAGAAAAACTTTATGAATTTATTTGGCATGAGTTTGCCGATAAATATATTGAGGACGTCAAAGTTAGGCTAACAGGGGGTTCATTAAAAACCTTAAAAGAGCTGTTTGAAATTCAACTCAAGCTTCTGCATCCGTTTATGCCGTTTATTACGGAGGAAATTTATACCAGGCTTTACGGCGGAGAAGGGAATTTAATGATTAGTCAGTGGCCACAAGTATGAAGTTTAAGAATATTAAACAAAATAAGCGTAGGAGCGCTCCTCCCATCAGAAAGCCTGTAAAAAAAGGAATAGGGGATTCGGGAAAAACTTCACAATTCCCGAACATTTACCGAAGAATTACCGAAAAACCAGCGTTTAGCTTGTCATGGAAACCTAAACTAAGTAAAATCACGGTTTTGGTATTAGCTTCAGCATTAATCGTAATTTCACTGATTTTAATTGCCGGAATTGTATTTTTTGGCGTTAAAGTTTACCAAAATTCATCTCAAGCGGTCCAAATCAATAATCAAAGGCGGGATTTACAAAGTAAAATTAATTTTTGGCAATCGATTATTGATAAATATGATGGCTATAAAGACGCGTATTTTCAAAAAGCCTTATTGGAATATAAATTGGGACAAATTGATAAAGCCAAGGACGATAATCAAAAAGCTTTATTGTTGGATCCTAATTTTGCCGACGCCAAAAAATTAGAGACTGTTCTGGAGAAATAATTATTCTGCTTTAGCTTCTTGTGGTTTTTCTTCTTTTGCTGCTTCAGCTGGTTTTTCTCCGCCTTCGGCCGGAGCTTCAGTTGGTGCTTCACCTTCCGCCGGCGCTTCGCCTTCAACAGCTCCTTCTGGTGCGGCTTCGGCTGACGCCTCAGCGGCTGCGGCGGCTTCGGCGGCCGCTTGTTCGGCAGCTTCTTTGGTTACTAACTCACCAATCTTGGCAACCACTTGCTCGGCTTCGGTCAAAACAGTCACACCTTCCGGAATCTTAAGATCGGCAACGGTGACTTGGTCGTCGATATTAGCTAAATGTTCAACATTAACCTCAATTTTTTCCGGAAGCTCTGTCGGCAACGCCTCGACTTCAATTTCGGAAATAATGTTCATCAAAATTCCGATTTTATCCACAACCGCTTTTGGTTCACCAACAACTTCCAAAGGCGCCATCGTCTTAACTTTTTCTTTAAGATTAACTTGGAAGAAATCAGCGTGCAGGATTTGTCCGCGGAAGTTTTTTTGCATATTGTGGATTAAAACCGGAGTGGCTTTGCCGTCAAGCTCAACATCAACCAAGCCTGTTTCGCCGGCTTCTTTAAAAACTGCCAAAAAGTCTTTTTCCGGAACCTGAACCGCTGTGGATTTTAAATCTTTGCCGTAGATATTGCAGGGTAAAATGCCTTCCCGTCTTAATTTTTTGACTTGCTTGCCCAAAACGGTGCGTTTTGTAACTTTTAAGCTGTATCTCTTCACAAGAACCTATTTTACAGGAAACTAGCTTTCAATACAAGATGTGCTATTATTGTTTCAGAAATGAGAATACTGGGGATTGATCCGGGAATTGCAAGATGCGGCTGGGGAGTTCTGGAAGCTAGAAGTTCGAAGCTGGAAGTTAGAGAGTTTGGTTGCATTGAGACTTCTCCGAAGAAAAATGTTCAAGATAGGCTCTTGGAAATCTATCAAGAAGTCACCAAAATCATCAAAGTTTACCAACCCGGAGTTTTAGCCATTGAAGAATTGTTTTTTAACACTAACGCCAAAACCGCTTTTGTGGTTGGGCAAGCCCGCGGAGTAATTTTACTGGCTGCCGCGGAAAATAATCTCCAGATTGGTATTTATACGCCTTTGCAGGTAAAGCTGGCTTTAACCGGCTACGGACGGGCGGAAAAACCGCAGGTCGGACAAATGGTCAAAACTTTACTTAAGCTTAAGGAAGTGCCAAAGCCTGACGACACGGCTGATGCTCTGGCAATTGCCATCACCCATGCTTTTTCAAATAAATTCTCAAAGCTTGGAAATTAGCTTGTGTTATAATCAACTAAATTATGATTGGATTCCTCAAAGGCAAAGTTGAGCTGCTCAAACGACCATTTGTGATAATTGACGTTAACGGTGTTGGCTACAAAGTACTGGTCCCCGAAACTATTTACGCCAAATTATCTTTAGGTGAAGCTCTCAAAATCTTTACCTACACTTATGTCCGCGAGGACGCTTTGGATTTGTTCGGCTTTTTGGAAGCGGAAGATTTAGGACTATTTGAAAGCTTATTGACAGTTTCGGGAATCGGGCCAAAAACCGCTTTAAACATTTTTTCTTTTGGCGAGCGCAAAGACATTATTGAAGCGATTATTAAAGGCGACGTCACATTTTTTACTTCCGTCCCACGTTTAGGGACGAAAAACGCCCAGAAAATCATTATCGAGCTTAAAAACAAAATGGGAGCCGGTTCGGATCTGGATTTATCGGGTAAAGATTTGTTGGAAAACGCCGAAGTGGTACAGGCTTTAAAAAATTTTGGCTTTTCGGTTTCGGAGGCGCAAAAAGCCGTGCGGGAGATTAAACAGGTTGGGCTAACCACCGAAGAAAAAATCAGGCTGGCGCTCAAAAACTTAGGCAAATAAAATGGCAAAAGATAAAACTAAAACAGAAATACAGGAAACACCGGAAGAAGAAATATTATTCACTTCGCTTCGGGCGTCGTCGTGGGAAGAGTTTTTCGGACAGAAAAAACTTAAAGAGTCTTTGCGGATCGGCATTACCGCCGCCAAAAAACGCAAAGAAGCAATTGAGCATATCCTTTTGTACGGGCCTCCGGGCTTGGGCAAAACCACACTGGCGCACATTATCGCCAAGGAAATGGGCGTTAATATCCGTGTCACCAGTGGCCCGGCGATTGAAAGAGCCGGCGATTTAGCTTCAATTCTCACTAATTTGGAGAAAGGTGACGTATTATTTATTGATGAAATCCACCGACTTAACAAGGTGGTTGAGGAAACTTTGTACCCGGCGATGGAAGACTATGCTTTAGATATTATTATTGGCAAAGGGCCGTCGGCCCGGACCGTCCGGTTGGATTTGCCGCCGTTTACCATCATCGGCGCGACCACCCGCATCGGCTTAATGTCGGCACCTCTTCGGGACAGATTTGGAGTCGTTCACCGACTCAGCTTTTACGAACCGAAGGATTTGGAGGAAATAATTACCAAAGGAGCGCATAAATTAAAAGTGCCGGTGGATAAAGAGTCAATTTCGGAAATTGCCAAACGGGCCAGAGGGACACCGCGCATCGCTCTCAAATTATTAAAGAGGGCCAGGGATTTTGTGCAGGTAAAGGCGGAAGGGAAATTAACCAAGGATTTAATCGCCAAAGCTTTGGATATGCTCGAAGTTGACGAAGTCGGATTGGACTCATCGGATGTCCGCTATCTAAAATCAATCATTGAAAAACACAGTGGCGGGCCGGTAGGAATTGAAACGATTGCCTCAACAATTAGTGAGGATATCGGGACAATTGAAGAAGTAATTGAGCCGTATTTATTGCAAGTCGGGTTTATTAAAAAAACCGCCCGCGGCCGCGTAGCCACTCCGGCGGCTTACCATCATTTAAAAATCAGTCTTCCAAAATCTTCCAAACAAACTAAACTCCTCTAAAATTGACTACAGGCCGGCATCTTGCTATACTTCTCAAACTATGGCCAAAACAGAACGATTAAGTGATCAGCTTATAGAGATAATAGCAAGTAGGGCCCATCCACAAGGGAAAGCTTTTGCGGAATTTAAACCTGGTGGGCACGGGCGCGTAATATTTGGAAAGAAACACGGTGGTTTGAATGTTGAAAGAGAAGGAGCGGCCAGTCCTACTATTGGTAGCCTAAGACTAGAAGATAGGCGGGATATAATTTCCAAATGCAAAAAACCGCTTAATGTAGCTGCGGAGGCAACCAGCGTGTTGGCAGGAGCGATTGTGCTTGATGGAGCCGTAAGAAATAGATCAGCCAGACGAGTTGCTATCGGCTTATTGAGTGGAGTAGCTGTGTGGATGGGGGCAAGAGTTGTGGTTGAAATTTGTGATCAGACAATAAATAGCCTAAATGAAAGGATAGTCTTGTTGGATAAAATGGTTAGGCCAACTCCTCAAGAACAACCACATCAGAGGCCGTAACTAAGTTTTTGAATTTTTCTTCAAGCGCCTGATAATTCTCGGGATTCAATCTGCGGTAATGCATTGGAATGGTAATTTTGGCGGCAATGACGTTAGCCGCTTCGGCTGCTTCCACAACGTCCATGGTAAAATGTCCGCCGATTGGTAGCATTGCCACATCTAAATGTAAATCTTGCAAGCCTTTCATCTCGTCAATAAAATCCGTGTCACCGGCATGATAAATCTTTTTCCCATTCAACTCAAAAATATAGCCAACCCAATTATTGGTTTTGGGATGAAAAGCTAATTTATCCGGATGATTATTGTAGGCAGGAATGGTTTGGAATTTAAAACCTTTAATTTCGTAACTTTTATTTGGTTCAACCACGAATTTTAAATCTTCGTCAATATCAATTTGTTCCAAAATGTCCGGTGGCGCAATAACCAGCGTAGTGTTGGTTAGAATTTTTTCCAGGTCCGGCGGTGAGAAATGATCCTGATGGGCATGGGTAATAAACACCAAATCCGCTTTTTTCAATTCACCGAATGTCAAATCGAATGGGTCAACATAATAAATCCTCTGACCATTTTGGTCAATAAAACTAAAGCTGGCATGCCCAAACCAAGAAATATTTTCCATACCTTAATTATAGCAGTAGCATCAATACATCGTGTTTTCGATTTTGGGGCGGTACTGCAGCGCTTCGGCAATATGCTGCGGTTTAATTTCAACACTGTTTTCTAAATCGGCAATCGTCCGGCTTAGTTTAATAATTCTTTGGTAAGACCGGGCCGACAGTTGCATTTTGGTCACTGCTAATCTTAACAACGATAGACATTCGTCGGATAATTCACAAAACTTGCGGATATCTTTATTAGTCATTTCGGCATTGGAATTAGTTTTGGTGCCCTTAAACCTCTTAGTCTGAATATCTCTAGCCGCTTGGACCCGTTTTTGAATAATTTTAGAACTTTCATTATTATCTTTTTCTTTAGAAGTTAATTTATCAATTTTTACCGCCGGAACATCCAAATGAATGTCAATCCGGTCCAGCATCGGGCCGGAAACCCGTTTTTGGTAGCGCATAACCTGTCCGGGCATACATTTACAGTCGTGCATTGGATCGCCAAAATAGCCGCAGGGACAGGGATTTTGGGCGGCAAATAAAATAAATTTGGAAGGGAACAACACCCGGCCGCTGGCTCTGGATATCACCACAAACCCGTCTTCCATCGGTTGGCGAAGAGCCTCTAAAACGTGGCGCGGAAATTCGGGGAACTCGTCCAAAAATAAAATGCCGCGGTGGGCCAGCGAAATTTCCCCCGGTTTGGGGTTTTGGCCGCCGCCGATTAAACCGATGTGCGAAGTGGTATGGTGCGGCGAGCGGAACGGCCGTTCGGTAACAATCGGATTTTTATCCAAAAGCCCCGAAATGCTGTAGATTTTGGTGACTTCCAAGCTTTCGTTCAAAGTCAGTTTGGGTAAAATCGACGGTAAAGTTCTGGCCAGTAAAGTTTTTCCGGCGCCGGGCGGACCTTTCAATAATAAATTGTGTCCGCCTGCGGCGGCAATTTCCAAAGCGCGCTTGGCTTGTTCCTGACCTTTAACGTCGGCCATATCAAATTCATAAACTTGATTTTGCATGTAACTTTCCAGACTTTTGGTCTTTTGCGGCTTTATCACCATTTCTTTGGTCAGATGCCGCAAGAGTGTCAACAGAGTTTCCACCGGATAAACTTCCACCGCTTTGACAATTGAAGCTTCGTTGGCATTAATTGCGGGCAAATAGATTTGTTTAAACTGCTTTTCCTTGGCCGCCAAAACCATCGGTAAAATACCATTGGTATGCCTTAACCTCCCATCTAAAGATAGTTCTCCTGTAAAAAACATGTTATTGGTTTCAGTCAGAATTTGTCCGGAAGCGATTAAAATCCCTAAGGCAATTGGCAAATCATAAGAGGCGCCTTCTTTGGGCAAATCGGCGGGGGCCAGGTTCACGGTGATTCTTTTTTGCGGAAATTCGCAGCCGGTGTTCTTAATGGCAGAGCGGACTCTTTCTTTGGCTTCTTCGACGGCTTTGTCCGGCAACCCGACAATGGTAAAAGAGGGCAGTCCCTGATTTTGAATATCGACTTCAACTTCGACTAAAACGCCGTCGAGTCCAACTACGGCGGCTGAAAATACGCGGGCAAGCATATATACCTATCATAGCATTATTCAGAAATTTTTTAAGGATAAATATTTTGGTATAATCAAGTTGCAATGGAAGAACAATTTGAAGATTGGTTGAAAAAGCTTATAAATGTCTGGGAGTCGAAAAATCCCAATGGTGTTTTAGATTTGGTTTCAGAAAAGTTTATATGGCATGACGCTCCTTTCGATAAACCATTGACAACGAAAGAAGATCTTTTACGAGAGTGGCAAAGCGTCCTAAATCACGACGCAATACAAGTAACTTATGAGATGCTAGGCATAGAAAATAACGTTGGGATTGCACATTGGCACGCAACTTTTATAAGGCTTCTTTCAAAAGAAGAGGCAGAGTTAGACGGAATTTATAAAATTACACTAGATGATAATGGCAAATGCACAGAGTTTCATCAATGGTATAACTCAAAATAATTTTTAGGCCATGAGGGTTTGGAGCGGCTCCGATATTTCTTGACAAAAAAAACGAAAAAGATTATAGTAAGTTATGGAGCCTACAAAATCTACATTTCCCATTGGCCTCTCGTTTGACGACATCTTACTTCTCCCGGATTACGCTGATTTTTCCCGTTCCGACATTGATCTCTCCACCAAAATCACCAAAAAAATAACCCTGACACTTCCCTTTGTTTCGGCTCCTATGGACACCGTCACTGAAAGTAAGTTAGCAATCGCCTTGGCAAGACTAGGCGGAATTGGCATCATCCACCGTAATTTAACTGTGCAAAACCAGGCCAATGAAGTTAAAAAAGTCAAAAATAAAAAACTGTTGGTCGGAGCGGCCATTGGCGTCGGCAAAGGGTTTGAAGAAAGAGTGGAGGCTTTAGTTAAAACAGAAGTAGATGTCATTATTGTTGATTCGGCGCATGGATTCTCAAAAGGAGTAATTGAGACCACAGAATATATTAAAAAGAAATTCCCTAAAATGGAAGTGATCGCCGGTAATGTCGCCACTTTTGCGGGCGCGAAAGCGCTAATTCTGGCCGGAGCGGATGGGGTTAGAGTTGGCATGGGCCCGGGAGCGATTTGCACCACCCGGATTATTTCCGGTATGGGAATGCCGCAAATAACCGCCATTATGGAAACTGCGCGGGCGGCAAAAAAAGCAGGAATTCCAATTATTGCCGATGGAGGAATAAAATATTCGGGAGACATCGTTAAAGCTTTGGCGGCCGGCGCCTCGGCGGTGATGATGGGAAGTTATTTTGCCGCTAGCGTGGAGTCTCCGGGAAAGATTATTAAGCTCAAACCAGAGCAAGTTCCCAGCCGTTTTAAGAGCAGTTTGAATAAAAAACTCAGAACTTATAAATTTAAGCAGTATCGCGGCATGGGTTCAATTGCCGCCATGGCAAGAGGGGCAAAAATAAAATCCGAAGATGAGTTTCATGGCAAAAGTTACAAAGACCGCGTCATGATTGCCGAAGGGGTAGAATCTTTGGTGCCACTTAAGGGTTCGGTGGAAGAACTTATCGATCAGGCGGTTGGCGGAATAAGATCGGGAATGTATTACGTGGGGGCAAAAAATATCCAAGAGCTTTGGCAAAAAGCAAAATTTATACAGATAACTCAAGCGTCTTTGAACGAAAGCCATCCCCATGACGTTTTAATTACCAACCCCGGGAAAAATTACTAAGATGATTTTAGTTATAGATTTTGGGTCACAAGTTGCACATCTCATCTCAAGAAGAATAAATGATCTTGGCGCAAAAACGAAAATTATTCTTCCCGAAGAAGCTCTCGCGGAAATAAAAAAAGATAAACCTCAAGGAATTATCCTTTCGGGAGGTCCGGATTCGGTTTATCAAAAAGGCGCGCCGACTATCGACAAAAGCATTTTTGCTTCCAAAATCCCAATCTTGGGAATTTGTTATGGATTACAACTAATGATGTATTTAATGGGGGGGAAAGTTGTTTCCGGTAAAAAGGAATACGGCCCGGCCACATTAAGAATCAAAAATCATCAATCAAGAATTTTGAATAAAATACCAAAAATTTCGACTGTTTGGGTAAGCCACGGCGATGAAGTTATCAGGCTTGCCTCAGGATTTAAGATAATTGGCTCAACAGAAAAAGTACCCGCTTCATTTGTCGAAAACTCTGTTAAAAAAATATTCGGTGTTCAATTTCATCCGGAAGTTGAGCATACGGAAATCGGAAAACAAGTATTGGAAAACTTCATCAATATTTGCGGAGCAAAAAAAGAGATAAAAAAGATCGATATTGATCAAATCGTGAGTTCGATTAGAACTCAAGTGGGCAAGGATTATGTAATCGGAGCAGTTTCCGGAGGGGTTGATTCAACAGTGGCAGCGGCATTAATGGCTAAGGCCTTGGAAAAACAATTTATCCCAATCTACGTTGATAATGGCTTAATGCGTTATGACACTAAAGAGCATTTGGCCAAGTTTTTTAAACATACCGGGATTAAAGTTAGAGTAATTAATGTTCAGCAGGAAGCCCTTAAAAAATTAGAAGGCGCTATTGACCCGGAAAGAAAGCGCAAAATAATAGGCAAGTTATATATCGATATTTTCGAAAGGGAAATGGAAAAAATTATCAAAACTGGTAAAAACGTCAAATATTTAATGCAAGGAACAATCTATTCGGATGTAATCGAAAGCAAGGGGACAAGAAATGCCGCTAAAATAAAAAGTCATCATAATGTTGGTGGATTGCCTAAGAATATGAGACTACAGTTAATTGAACCGGTCAGAAATTTTTATAAAGATGAGGTAAGAAAAATAGGAAAACTACTTAAACTTCCAGACGCTTTTGTTTATAAGCAGCCGTTTCCAGGGCCCGGGTATGCAGTGAGAATTCGAGGTGAAGTAACTAGTAAGCGTTTAAATCAGGAAAAACAAGCAGATAAAATCGTGATGGAAGAGCTAAGAAAAGCCGGGTGGTTAAAAAAAGTATTTATTTCTTTTCCGGTTATGACAGGAGCCTTTTCTACTGCGGTAAAGGGGGATGGCCGTTTTTTTGAAGAAGTGGTCGCTTTAAGAGTAATTGAATCAAAAGACATAATGTCAACAGTCTGGTCGCATCTTCCTTACGATTTATTGCAAACAATTTCATCAAGAATTGTAAATGAAGTCCCAGGTGTTTCCCGCGTTGTTTATGACATAACGACTAAGCCTCCCGCAACGATGGAATGGGAATAGAATTTTGTTTTCATTTATCAATGTACAGGATGAGTTCCCGCGTGCTACAATAGCGGCATCTATGGATCAAGTGTCGGAAATTAGGGAAAAAATAGATATCGTGACTTTTATCGCCGATTATTTGCCCTTGAAAAAAGCCGGGCGCAATTTCAAAACTAATTGCCCGTTTCATAACGAAAAAACTCCTTCCTTAGTCATTTCTCCCGAAAGACAAATCTGGCATTGTTTTGGCTGCGGCAAAGGCGGAGACGTCTATACCTTTCTCATGGAGTATGAAAATATGGAGTTTCCCGAGGCTTTACGCAGTTTAGCCAAACGGGCAGGAGTGACTTTAAAAGAAAGCAGTTTCCGCCAAGGCGAGTATTCGGAAAAAGAAAATATTTTTGCGGTCAATAACCACGCTCTAAAATTTTACCATTATGTGCTGACCGAGCTTCCCGCGGGCAAAGAGGCGCTTGCTTATCTTTTGACTAAACGGAAAATCAACAAGGGAATTATTGATACTTTTCAATTGGGTTTTGCGCCATCCACAGGGAGTTCTTTATCGGATTATCTCTTAAAAAAGAAAAGCTACAAAAATAGGGATTTAATTTCTGCCGGCGCGTCTTTTGAAAGAGGCAGTCAATGTTTAGATTTTTTCAGGGGCCGGATTATTTTTCCGCTGTTTGATCACCGTGGCAACGTGACCGGCTTTTCCGGCAGAGCCCTAAACGATACTGACCAACCTAAGTACTTAAATACCAAAGAAACGGCGGTTTATCACAAAGGGAGCATGTTTTTTGGTTTAAATACCGCTAAGGACGAAATCAAACAAAAGCAGGACGCGATTATTGTCGAGGGGGAGTTTGACGCTATTGCTTTATACATGGAGGGAATTAAAAACGCGGTGGCGATTAAAGGGACGGCCTTAACCGAAAATCAGGTGGCGCTTCTTAGTCGCTTTACGCCCAAAGTAACTTTGTGTTTAGATCAGGATAACGCCGGCTTTGAAGCCACCAGGCGCAGTTTGGAAGTCTTGGAGAAAAAAGGGATGACTACTTCAATTATCGTCATTACAGATGGAAAAGATCCGGACGAAGCCTTAAAGAAAAATCCGGCGCAGTTTAAGCAAGCGGTTCGGGAAGCCTCAGGAGTTTATGATTATTTGGTTGATAAATTTGTTTCGGAAAATAATAAAGATAGCGCCCAAGGAAAAAAGGCGATTGCCGACAATCTGTTGCCGCTTTTTGCTAATATTTCCAACGAAATAATTAAAGAGCATTATCTAAAAAAACTCAGCGCCATTTTTGAAATCTCTTTAGAGAGTTTATTAAAGGAAGTCAGTAAATTACAAAAAAAAGATTTGGAAGATAAAATTGCAATTTCCCAAAAAGATAAAAGAAGCCGCCGGGAAGTGCTGGAAGAATATTTAATCGCTCTTATCGTCCAAAGCAGTAATCCGCAAAAAGTACTTGAAGACAATCAGGAAAGCTTAACGCTCTATCAGTTCGCCACTCCGTCTTTAGGAAAGCTTTTGGAAAATCTCAGAACGTTTCTCAAAACCAGCGAAAAGCTGGATCAGGAGAAATTCGCCAAAATTCTTTCCAAAGAACTTATTCAATCTTTTGACACCTGTTTTCTGTTTCCTTTACCAAAACTGGAAGAGGACAAATACGTAGAGGAAGTCCAAAAAGTAATTAAAGAACTTTTAACGCTATTTATTAAAGAAAGAGTAAATGTTATCACAACGCAGCTAAGAGCTAAAGAGAAAAATAAAGACACCGATAAGGCAGAATTAAGAGAAGAATTGTCAAAATTAATCGTGAGTTTACCCAAAGATTAATCTTTTCGCTTCCAATTGAGCGTAAAAAGTGGTAAAATATACTCTATGAAGCAACCCAACATCCTCACCGAGATTGTTAGTGGTGCAAAAAAGCGGGGTTATATTACTCAAGACGAAATCTTAAAAATTTTCCCCCGCCCCGAAGAGCACATTGCGGAACTAGATTTACTTTACGATAAATTGATCCGCTCCGACATTGATGTTTTTGAGTCGGTGGCGGCCGAAACGGAAGATGAAAAACCGATTGAGGATTTAGAAAAAGAGCTGGAAGCTTTAACGGTTTTAACCGAAGGAACTGTTTCCGATCCGGTGCGAATGTATCTTAAGGAAATCGGCCGGATTCCGCTTTTAAAGTTTGACCAAGAAATCGAGCTGGCTAAAAAAGTGGAAAAGGGTGACAAACGCGCCAAGCAAACGTTAATCAATTCCAACCTTAGGTTAGTAGTTTCCATCGCCAAAAAATATGTCGGCCGGGGCTTAACACTGTTGGATTTAATTCAGGAGGGAAATCAAGGATTAATTCGGGCGGTGGAAAAATACGACTGGAGAAGAGGTTTTAAGTTCTCCACTTATGCCACTTGGTGGATTAGACAGTCAATTACCCGCGCGATTGCCGATCAGGCCAGAACCATCAGGATTCCCGTGCACATGGTAGAAAACATCAATAGATTCTTGAGAGCTTCGCGAAAGTTGATGCAGGAATTGGGCCGCGAACCAACGCCGGAAGAAGTGGCTAAAGCTTTAGGGATTGAACCGGACAAAGCATTGGAGATTATCAAGATTTCCCAGGAGCCGGCCAGTTTGGAATCGCCGGTGGGAGACGAAGAAGATTCGAGACTTGGTGATTTTATCCATGATACTTCGGCACCAACGCTTTTTGATACCGCCTCACGCGAACTTTTGAAAGAGCAAATTGACCAAGTCCTCTCAACCTTATCGGATCGGGAAAAAAGGGTGCTGGAAGAAAGGTTTGGTTTAAAAGACGGGCGGCCAAAAACTTTGGAAGAAGTTGGCAAAATGTTTGCTGTTACCAGGGAGCGAATCAGACAAATCGAAGCCAAAGCATTAAGAAAATTAAGGCATCCATCGCGGGGCAACAAACTCAAAGACTACTTGGGATAATTAAAAATCTATTCCCAAAATCTTTTAAGCTTTTTTTCAGGAAGTAAGATTATGGTAAAAACGTATCAGATTAGATTCTTAAGGCGCTGATATATAATGAAGTTATGCGGCAACTAAGAAGTAAGATTATTGTCTTTATCTGTTTGCTCTTCTTCTCTTCTTTTTTCTTTGCTTTGCCCGCGCTGGCAAATAATAATGCCAATACTAATAATTCGCTTTTTTCAGTCAACTCAACTTCGGTTCCCGCGGATGGATCAACCACGGCGACCATTTCAATTACCGTAAGAGATGATGCAAATAATGCAGTTTCCGGAGACACGGTGACTTTAACCAGCACCGGCGACTCGGGCTTAGTGATTAATGGCGGGAGCGTTGGGGCAGATAATGCCACCGCGACCACCGATTCAAACGGAAATGTTAGCTTTGCGGTCAGTTCAAACAATCCAAATCCCGGTACGGATACCTTCACGGCTTCGGATACCAGCGACAATCCATCTATCCCACTTGGTTCAACCAGCAGCATAACCGTAACTTTTACGACACCTAATTCTTGCGCTTACGGAACGCCGGGGACGCCGCAATTAACTTCGGCGGTAGCCAATGGGAATAGTCAAATAATGCTAACGTGGACAGATGTAGCTAATCCAGTCAGTTATTATTTAGTTTCGTATGGAATTGCCGCGGGACAATATATTTATGGAAATCCTAATGTCGGTGAGCAAGGAACGACTTCGTACACGGTTGGTAATTTGGCGAAAGGAACAACTTATTATTTTGTTGTAAAAGCGGTTAACGGGTGTACTCCCGGAAGTTTTTCAAATGAAGTTTCCGCCACCACAGCCGGCGGGGTCGCCGCCGCGACTCCCACGCCAACGCCGGATACGTCTTTAGACACAACTAGTCAAAATAATGTTGCTCCCACCGATACTCCAACTCCAACGGAGAATATACAGCCGACTACTACTCCAACTCCAGCACCAACTTCAGTTGCGGGTACTTCAGATATAACGATGCTGGTAGGCATTATTGCATTTATTCTAATAGTCGGCGGGATTGGCTGGTTTATTTATTGGAAACATCAAAAAAATAAGCAATTGCCGACAATAAACAATAAGGAGAATCAACAAGATGAAGCTTCAAATCAAGACCAACCACAATCTCCGTAAATAGAAGAATTGTTTTAGCTGCGGTGTTTGTGCTTAGTAGCTGTTCTCAGAAGCATTTGGCGCTTTACCTCAAGCCTCTTTTTGGTTTTATAGGAATGGGTTTTTTTCATTTTCCCAACTCCGGTATCTCTTTTTGCCATAAACAGATTATACACTATTTTTAATCGACTACTTGGATCATGTTGTATCTGAAGGCTGACCTGAAAACAAAAAATACATAACTCTACCCAAAAGTAAAGCTATGTATTAAAAAGATTTATTGATAAACGATTATTATTTTTCTTCCAACTGTTCGTTCACCCATTTGAGCTTTTCTTCCAACATCTCCTTTTTCATTTTAAGATGTTCTTTTGACATTTTATGTTCTTGGCAACAATCCGGCATCTCATGCCCACCGCAATTACATTTTTTATCCATCATATATTTTCACCTCCCCCCGTTATCTAAATTTAGATTAATATATCTTTCTGAAGAGACGCTGAAGAAAGCAATGGGGGCGTCAGAACCTATTTTTGTGCGTCGTTTTGGATTTGCGCAATTTCCGCTTCTGCGTCACTTCTTATTTTCTCGGATTCTTGATCTGCCAATGCTTGTCTTGCGTTAAAAGTATCTGTATCTATTCCCTCCTTAGCTTTTCTTGCATCTTCGTCTATTTGTGATTTTTGTTGTGTATCATCCATATTTAAAATCCACCCCCAATAAATCTTAGTAGCAATACAACTACAGCAATAATTAACAAGACGTGGATAAATTTTCCCGCGATGTGAAATACAAATCCCCCCAACCACAAAACTATTAAAATGATTGCAATGATTTCAAGAATTCCCATATTGTTATTTATGCACAATTCGTCCTAAGAAAATAAGGGCAACTGCGCCAATTACAGCTACGATAAGACTGTAAATATTAAAACCTGTCACGCCGGGCTGTCCAAAGAAATTCATGATAAACCCTCCCACAAATGCACCAATAATACCCAGAATTATGTCTTCAAGCATTCCATGACTACTTTCCATAATCATGTCCGCAATCCATCCCGCTACTGCTCCTAAGATTATCCAAAGTATTATATTCATATATTTTACTTATTACTATTGCGTTTCAACGTCTTTTGGTGTAATTGGGTAAATAAGATCCAAAAGGTAAACTAGTCCACCGGCGATGCAAAGATAAACAATAGCAGCAATTATCGTTGACCATTCAATTACAGAATTACCCGTGACGGACATACGTAAAATACCGTTAAAAGGAACTACTAATGGATTAGTTATGGCATAAATTAAACTGGCAAATCCAGAAAATTGATTTGCGCCTAACATTTTTAGGATAGTTCTAAATACCAGTAGCACTTCAACAAAACCCAAAATATACCAAATAATTTGATTAAATCTGAAAATTGTTCTTTTCTTTTCATATACTTTCTGAGGCGCTTCTCCTTTTGCCTGAGGCTCAACTTGTCTTGTGGTTTTCCTCACGATCTGTTGAGGAGATGGATTGTCAATTGTTGTTATTTCTTCTTGAGTAGTATCTGACTCAGCCATACTAGATTAAGTGTACGCCGTTATAAGAGAATACACAAGTGTTTTTTGTCAATTGTCAATTTTCAATTTACAATTTTTGGTTTACAAGGTATAATCAAATACACATTCCGCGGTAGCTCAATGGTAGAGCAGGAAACTGTTAATTTCAAGGTTCTAGGTTCGAGTCCTAGCCGCGGAGCCCTGCCACCCTTATTATAATTTCGTGCCTATTTTCCAATATTTTGAATATAGGAGTGGGCACGACTTTATATATCTTCTTATTTCTTATAACAAAAGACTCAAAAAAGAATCTCAGATAGTGTCTTTTCAGGTATGTTGGGGCATCGATGTATGTTTGGTGAATGTTTCTGCTAAAGGCTAATACTTCCTCAATTAAATCGATATCAATCTTCTGCTTGCTATCCGTTTCTGTCATTTCGTTGTCCAACTTTATTATTTGTTCTTGTAGTTTATCGTGGATTCTCTTGTAGGTTTCCCTGTCAACTATTCCTTCCATCAAACTGTCTTCAAGTTTGTTTCTTTTTGTTTCTAATGCTGTTTTCTGATTAAGTATCCCTTGTTGACTAGACGATGAAGTTCTTCTGGCTTCTTTTAGTATCTCTTTTGTTTTATTAACTACAGCAGTTGTAAATTCTTCGCTAAATTCCATCGTCTTAAATGTTTCCTCAACTAATTGTTCCATTACGTCCACCTGCACATACGGAGCAGGACATCCGTTTCTGTCTCGTTTTTGGCAATGGTAGTATGCTATTTTTCCATCTCTATTTTTCAATTTATCTGCATCTTTGTGCCATTCCGCAGTATATCTTTGTCCGCACTCGGCACAGATTAAAAAACCTCTGAGAAGAAAATCGTGAATACGTCTTCGTAAAAGAAAACTGCGATGCTTTGACAGGGTGTATTGGCAGGTATCATAAAGTTCCTTTGAAATAATCGGTTTGTGTTTTCCCATCTTGCTTACTCCGTGCCAGCGACAAAGTCCGTAATAAAAAGGGTTGTTTAAAATTGTGTCAATAACGGAATGACCAAGCGTTGTGCCATTTCTGGAAAGGATATTCTTTTCCGCCAACCAGTCCTGCAATTCAATAATACTGTAATTTCCCGTTGCGTAAAGCTCAAATAACTCTTTAACAATTGGAGCAATATAAGGGTCCGGTTCACAGGTTTTCTTTTCATCTTTCTTCCCAACACTTCTGTAACCTGGATAACGCGAGTATGGCTGCCATCCTTCTTCAAACTTTTGTTGCAAAGCATCTTTTGTTCGCGAGGAGTTAACTTCAGACTCCCATTGAGCCACGGTAGCAAAAATATTAGGGATAAGACTATTGCCTTCCATCAAATCTCCTTCGTTTACGGAAAGCAACTTAATTCCCTTTGCCTTAAAATCTTTATACATCCTGTCGAAATCCCCAACATTTCTCGCGAACCTATCAATTTTATAGATTATGATTGCATCAACTGGATGCTCGTTAACTGCTCTGAGCAACTCTTGAAGTGCAGGTCTTTTTTCTGCCGACCTACCACTTCTACCACTATCGTCAAACATTCTTCTTGTGTGGTATCCGTGCATCCGAGCATAGTCTTTACATTGACGAATTTGATTATCAGGGCTATAGCCATGATTTTTTTGTTCTTCCGTGCTAACTCTTATGTATGTGTATGCTTGATTCATATTTCAATCTTAATCTTTAATCCTATAGCATAATAATTATATGTAATTCACGCATAAAGGGCGACTTTATCATATCCTCAACGCATTATTTTGTCATACAACTTATACTTTGCTTTTAGATAACGAATTGGGAGAAAATTTTCTAAGTGTGAAGCTAAACAATAAAGTGCTTCATTTTTCCCCGCACAAATTCCATAATCTGTTTGACTCATAGGCTTGAGATGGTCTACCATACTAGAGTCCACTAAAACTTTAATTTCTTCCTCGACTTCTGAAGCTGAATTTGTCAAAAACTTTTGCGTTAAAAAGCGTTCCGCATGACGGAAGACTGCGACGGCATTTTTCTTCTTTCTTGGTCGTCCTCTCCCTATGCTTATTTTCCAAGCATCTCCTTTAGTGGGTACTGTTACTTTTATTGTAAATTGTTTCATAATTTTTTCCCTTCTGAAAATATTTCAAGTATTTTCTTATAACCATAATTGTTTTCTAACTATTAAATCTAAAAACCACTAATTCAATTTAATAGTTAGGATGCTTTCTGCTTTATTAATACCTTCTGTGGTCAACCATATAATTTTTGCATGTTTTTTTCCAAACAAACCTAGCTTCATTTCGTAATAATCAAGAAACTCTACATATCCTTTTGCCTTTAGACTTTTTAGGCTGTTAGTAAGTGCAACTTCGCGAGCATAATAGTCTTCAGGTTTCATTCCCAAATGTGCCTCATTTAAAGATTCAAGATATAAATTGAATTCCTGCCAATCAAACAATAAACAGGCCAATTTACTCCTTTTGAGCCTGTAGGTCTTTACTTTATAATTTTTAGTTAAAAGCCCTTCAGTATCTCTATCTTCTCTAACAAATACGCCACCTCTTTCATCTACTAACTTTTGCTTCTCAAGTTGATACTCAACGCTAACTTTTTCAGGATTTAACTCCACAACCGAAACTAAATCTTCATATTCACCTTGTGAATATATAGTTGTTAAAATTCTTTTCTGTAAATTACTCGTTTTTTGATTCATATTAGTTTTTACTATTCCCCTTTATACATAGACTAATTACGCCTTGACTTTGTGTGCTGCTATTACACAAGCTGATAATCAGTATCTGTTACCCTTATCTGTCTCATCCCAATCATTAGCATTGTTTAAAAATGCTTTTATTGAACCATGAGAGGGTACCTTTACTTTCTTCATCCAATCCTTTTTAGCATTTAAGTATTGCCACGACTCCTCTTGTATATCTATCTCCGCTGCTAATCTTGGAGCATGTATATCCCAATAAAGCCCTCTTTTCTCATCATCGCTAGCATTGTTATCCTTGTAAGCAGGATGTGCATCTTCATCTTCATTAAGTGATTGATTAGTCTCATTTAAGAGAGTTTCTGTGTGTCTATCATGGAAAAAAGCGTTTTTTTCCATTGGCTTGGCTTGGCTAGCTTCTTCTTTCTTACTTCTTACCTCTTGTTTAGTCGTTGGTTGCTCGTTGGTTGCTTGTTGTTCTCCTGTTGATTTGTCCGTTGATAGATTTCTTGAAATATCAAATATGCTTGAATTAACAAGCTTTGCAATAGTTCCTTTGCTCGTTGATTTGAACGTTGCAATTCCGAACTTTTTTAAATAATTTTTATCAGTTTTGTACGTTTGTTCTGTCGCCCCATATTCTTTATAGTCTCCAATTAGTGCTTCCCCAACTTCAATTCCATCTTTTATGGTAAGGGGGACCTTTCTTGCTCTATCAACAATAAGTGCAAGTAAGACAAAAGCTGTTGGACGTTGATTAATAAGTGAATAGAATTCAGGGCTACTCTCAACAAACTTTACAAAATACTTATTTCCCATTATCGATTACCTCCTCCTTTGGGTATTCCTCCTGCTCTGCGAAGAAGATTAAGCAGAACTAATTTGGCACCAGGAGGAATTGTTTTGTCTGCCAGAATTTGCTCAATCTTAAACTTGTTAATCTTATAAATGGATTCTTGATTCATATTTATTATCAATCTTTTACTTGTCTTTAAATCCCTATTTCCTTGAAAATCACACTTTTTAGGTTGCTAAAACTTTCAAACAGAACCCTAGGATTTACACTGGCTTTATCTGACAAATAATCTTGAATTAAATGTGTTATTCGATTGGAGTTTTCGAAAACAAAAATAACTTTTTTAACCTGTGGTCTTTCAACTCCAATAAGCGAGATGCCCTTGCTTAGAAGATAGGAGGCAATTTTTATATCCGATGTAGAAAAATTATTTATTTGGTTTTCCATATTTGTTTTCAATCTGTTGACTGCCCACAAGATTTCTCTTACTCATAGCCTGTTGGATTAGAATATGAGCCAAAGTCTCTGCGGCAAGTTCAATCTGTTTTTGACATTGCAATTCAGAATCGTTTTCAATCTTTACCTTCATAGGGTTTATTCTAAATTGCCTTGAGGAAGAAAAAAATGAAGTTACAAAAATTTAGAAGTTCAGGATTCTACAAGAAGTTTATTGTAAGAATTGATAGCCTGTTCAATAATATTGATGTCATAAAACAAACAATAGGGGCAAGAACATTCCGTTTTGTCTTCTAATCTTTTTTTCTTCTGATTTTGCTTATTTATCGGACAATTTTCTTGCCATTTCTTAAGAACCTCTGGGTAAGACATAGGTTTTTTTGTTTCGTGACTAAAATAAGTTTCATATTTAATCCAATACCATTCTCTTGTTCTACTCAGTTCTTTTAGTGTTTTAAATTTATCAATATCAGCAGACTTATAAATATTTCCCCTATGATACTGTTCAATTAACTCTTTATCCGTAGGAATTTCAATGTCTAGATTAGCAATAGATTCGAAGTCAATCTTACCCTTAATATGCTCCTTGAATTCCTTATAAGCATTTCTTACTTCTTTTAGCTCTGTTCTGGGAGACAAAACTATGACATATTCGTATCTTTCTGGCTGTTCTAAATCATTAGATTCGCCAATTTTAACTAGATCAAAATAACAACTACGATAAATGCCATTGGGAACGATACCCGTTGCTAAAGCATATTCAACCACTCGCTTAAAGTTTCTTCCTCTATTGAATTTTTTGAGAACCAAATCAATGTCATTATTGAATTCCGATAATCTTTTTTTCACCTCTTTATCAATTGATACGGTATCCTTATTAGTCATAATATGGAATTCTAAAAATGAATGGAAAGCAGAAGGTCTGTAAAGTTCTTTAATACTCCATTTTTGTCTTAACTTTTCTATTTCCAGAAGAAATTCAGGCTTATCTACGAGCATCGCGATATCTGTTGCGTGTTTTTTGTCAGGCGTTTGAATATCAATTTTCATCTGCCGTAATTATACATACCTTTATGGAAAATTAAATAGCGTAAAACGCCGTAGAATAGGCGAGAAGGGGGTTTAAATACTGAAGCTAAGTTCAAAGCTAATTGCCAGTTGGGTTTTGTTCTTGGTAGGAGGATAAAACATCGTTATCAAAATAGGCATATGTTGCACCGTATAACGGGTTACCAAAAACCCATTGTTCATGCGTAACTCCCCTTACAATGGTTGTGTTTCGGGAGCTTGTATAAGCTCCAATAGTCATCTCTACCCAAAATTTGGGTTCGCCAATCCAAAGAGTTCCATCTATCACATTCTCACAATGCTGCTTATCTAGTTTGTATAAGCAAAGCTTCATTGTCGCCTCTGCAGAAGCAATATTTTTGGTTATATTCATCTCATCAGGGGAGGCATGCATAGCCTTACCAAGCGTATCGTAATAATTTTTTTGTGCAGTGTAATACCGCTTTCCTGCGTCAGTAATCCATTGTTTGTTTTCAGGAGCTAATGTTGGATTAGGTTTAGGCATCAATACAGAGGCAATACTAACCCAGAATATGCCCGAAATAATTACTAGGAAAAGAAGTAAAATGCCGCTTATTATCTTATGCTTCAGAAAGAAGCCTCTTTGGTCTTCACGGCAAAAGGGGCATTTTGTTGCCTTTTCGTCAATTTTCTTCATGCAGGCTTTGCAAGTTTTCATATCTAACAAATAGTTTGACTAAATTATAAGCGTAATTACAGGGTAAAGTCAAACAAATAGTTTGTGAAGATTTTAAATAGTCCCTTTGATAATATATCTATGCAAAGAAAATATTCCAGAATTCCAAAAGATGTGGGACAAAGAATTAAAAGTTTTAGGGAGAGAAAAAACCTTACTCAAGCACGAATGGCAGAGATGATAGGAGTATCTGAAACGTATGTTGGTTTTATTGAGCAAGGCGTGCGGAATCCTTCAATCTCAACCTTGGACAAGATAGCAAGAGTTCTAGGCGTTAAATTGTCCGATTTATTTAGTTAAATGTCTGCCTTAGTTTGTGTAATTCCAGTTCCGGGTCATAATCCGCATTTCTTTTTCTGCCCCATTCATCTTTTCCGAAACGAGTTTTAAGCACAAGCCTAAACAGAAATCTTATATCGTCTTTTGTTAAAGGTTGACCTTGGGATTGCTTCTCTGAAATTGCAAATAACTCTTTAACCAATGCATTACTGACAAGTATAGATAAATAATTTCTAAAATGAGTAATTTCACTCCGAAAATTCTTGTCGGCACCCATTATGCGATAAAAGGTTGCACGACTAATTCCAGCTTCAATTACGCTTTTTCTGATGCTTAAACCAGACTGTAAATAAGGTTTTATTTTTGAGACCATCTCCTCTTTTTTAGAAGCAGAAGTTAAAGGTCTCCCTTTTTTGCCATTAGCCATATCATTACATTATATACCCCATTTCCTTATATAAGTAAAATTGATAGTTATATAAATACTTGAAATCCTTATATGCAAGTGCTAGAATGGTTTTTAATGGAAACAAGAAACGATCGCTTTAAAAGACTGGGACTCAAGAGAACAAACGAAGTCCTCGAGAAAATTAGGATTTTAGGAAATCTTTCAAACAAAAGTTCTTATGACTATTCTGACCAGGAAGTTGATAGTATATTTAAGGCGATAGAGGATCAAGTCAGAACTGTTAAGGCAAGATTTAAGTCAAGAAAAAAACAATTTAAGTTTTAAGGGTAACTAACTAAATATTGAAATTGATATGAATACTTATTGCTTTCCTCCTTTAAACGTTGCTGAGGAGACGGGGTTCCATGATCCCCTTATCTATAATTTTACCGGTGACGTTCTCTATAACCTTACGCGAGAAGCAATTCAAAATATTGTAGATGCAAAAGACCCAGAGGCAGAAGGACCGGCAAAAGCCGAGTTTGAAATGTTCAAGATGGCTCCTCAATCGCTCCCTGATTCGAATAAACTTAAGGATATTTTTGAAGCTTGTTGGAGACATGAAAAAGAAGACAATAGCGAAGGCAAAGATTTCTTTAAGAAGGCCTACGAATATGTGAATGATAATAAGTCAATAAATGTAATGAAAATAAGTGATTACAACACGACAGGTTTATATGGAGATGAGGAAGACAGAAATGGTGCTTATTACAAGTTAATGAGGATTTCGGGTTCTTCCAACAAAGCCAGAGGTATGGGAGGGACATACGGATTGGGAAAGGGAGCTTATTTTAGACCCTCCCTCTTTAGAACAATATTTGTTTCGAGTATTTGGGGAAATAATCAGCCTGTTTTTCAAGGAAAATTCAGGCTGGTAAGTCATTTACAAGAAGATCAAATGAAGCATGGCATAGGTCTTTTCACATATCCCGCAATAAGGAAAGATGAAGACATTCCAGAAGTTTTTAAGAGAGATGAAAAAGGCACAAGCATATTTATTATTGGGTTTGAGGAGAATTATCAGTGGCAGAAAAAGATGGTAGAATCTGTTCTAAGATATTTTTGGTTAGCAATCCTTAAAGGATTATTGGAAGTTAAAATAGGAGAACTCTGCATAGATGATTCTAATGTTGAAGCTAAGATTTTTGAGTATTTTTCGGAAGATAGGACTGCTGACAAAGACAATCCTATTCCCTTTTACAGAGCCTATAAGGAAGGCACTGTAATTTCAGGTCATTTAAAAACCATTGGACCAGTTGAATTACGTATCTTATTACAAAAAGATTTTCCAAGAAGAATCGAATATTTCCGCAATACAGGAATGGTTATTCAAAACAAACCTCTCAACTCGGGAAAGGGGTTCGCAGGAGTATTTGTTTGTCCTGACGAGAATGAGGTTTTACGTAAAATGGAAGATCCTACTCACAGCAGATGGAGTAAAGATGTTCCAATGACAAGCGACCCAGAAGAGAAAAAAATATATTCGGAAGCGGAAAAAGAATTGAAGGAGTTTGTAGAATCAAAACTGAACGAAATTACCGCTTCGGTAGATTCAATCGAATCTACGATTAAAGACTTGGATAAATATTTCTATTCCCCTGCGGAAGACAATGAAATGAATGACGAAGGAAGCCCCGAAAGTATAGAAGGACAAATAGTTAGAGAGGAAACAGGGTCATTACTAAGAGGTGATAATCTTATCGGAAAGCCTCCAGTTATTAATATTCAAGTTAAAATTCCTACCGTAGTCCCGGGAGAGCCTGAAGGAGAGGGCGAGGGTGGAGGTCATGGAGGCGGACAAGGAGAAGGGACAGGGACAGGTCATCCAGAAGACGAAGGAACAAAATTGATTAAAATCAACAAGAATATACGCTTCAAAAGATCTTATGCGGTTAAAAAAGATAACAATACGGAGCACATTGTTTTTATTAGTGGAGATGCTGGGAATTCTTTTAATGTAGAAGTGAGGGTAGGAACAGAAGATTCTTTTGACACTATTGATTTAAAAGAAGCTATAGCCGAAAACGGAAACAAATATCAAGTTGAGGGTAACCTTATTAAAAATCTGGTTATTCCTGAGTCAAAACAAATGAAAGTAAAACTTTTCTTTAAAATACCAGGGAAATATTCATTGAATCTAAGAGCTTATGAAAATTAATAGTTTATTATTACCACATCCAGTTTTGGGAAGGGGAGACGATGTTGCCGGAGAATTTTTGGTTAAAGAGGATGGATTTATAATTGAGCAGGATGAAAAAGATACTAAATTATCTGTCGAGTTTTTGCTAAAAAATAAAACTTTAGAAGAGCTTATTTCAAAAAAAGAAGCTGTTTTTAACATGGAGGTTGAATGTCCTTCAACTTTCTATAGAAAATCTTTTATATTCTTCGACCAGAAACATCAAATAGGAATAGAAAAAAATAAGTTAAGAGATAAAGTGGTCGTATCTTTCTATATTACTGCCAATACTAAAATTGCTGATTATAAGAATCAGGATGCAAATGAAGATTATGAAAACGCTGGATTCGATTTAAGTGAAGGCGATGTGCTTGCATTCGCAGGTAGTATAAGTTTTAACGCAGAGCTCCTGTGGGAAGATTTAAGAAGAATTTTTAACATAATAAAAATTAGAAAAGACGAGGAAAGAGAAGATGGACCAGCACTATTCGATTTGAATGGTAACATTATCTTCATATCTCTATCTAAAAAGGACTATCAAAACTATGATAATTATAAAGAGGAAAATGAAAACTTTACGGCAATTTATCATTGCTCTATAGTTTTACCTTGCCTGATATTCGCACTAACAGAGATGATGTCAGAAAGACAAGACGATTACAAAGAATGGAAATGGTTCAGAGTTTTGGATTCGAGAAGGGTGAATGATAATGAAATTAAAGCAATTTGGGATTCAAGAAATATACCTGAGATAGCACAAAAGTTGCTCGGAATTCCGTTTGAAAGAATGTTCTCCGCTGTGGAGGGTCTTTCAACGGAAACTGGAGGCGAATAATATGGCATTTCAAAAAGTATTTAAAAATAACTACATAAAGTCACTGGAGGAAAGAATAATAAAGGGAGAGCCTGAAATTCTTGAACTCTATGAAAAAGATCATTTTCCTATTGAAGATGAAAATTGCCTTATTGACGCACGCCTCACTATTCCAGATGAAATTATGTTGATTTTACCTCAGGGAGAAAATAAACATAATCTTGAAAACGCAAAAATCATTTTTGAAATATATAAAGACCTTCCTCTTATAAAAGCATCCGATCCAGGCTTGTGGACTTATTTAACACATGGTACATTTTGGAAATACACAAGAACAAGATGGCCGATTGAACAACTCAAGCCCAATATTGATAAAAGTTCGTATATATTAGAGCATTGGTTTGTGAAGAATGTTGGGGCACCAGACTTGGCTAGAAATGCCATCTCTTCTTTATGGTGGGGTTGCTATTTAACTTACGATAAGAACCGCGAAAATCCATATGAACTAACTGAACAACTATTTTCGATGTTGGATTTTTATAGAACTATAATTGCGGGAGTTCAAGGAAGAAATGCCGAATTTACGCACGCTATCCTTGAGTATATTTTAGAAAATCCAGATCTGTTCTCAGCTAAAAAAGAAGGCAAGGTAAGGTTGTTAATGAGAAGAGTGAATGCAATAGGAGGCTATAAGTTGTTTACGTCTCTGTCTAAAGATCAAATAAAGGAGATATTCAAATCATTCGATAAAGAAATTGCGGCGTACTTAGGAGACTAAGGGAATTCTAGCTACATCCATCATTATTTCGCTTCCAACTTTAATATTTTTCTCCTTTGTTAAGGCTTTTAAAATTTGTTTTCCGATAGCTTTAATTACGGGTACGGATACGGAATTCCCTAGTTGCTTATAAGCTTGAGTACGAGAAACAGGGAATTCAAAATCCTTGGGCAAGCCTTGTAGCCTTGTACATTCACGAATAGTCAATTTTCTTACCCCAGCATTATTCTTTGAAAAGGCTATTTTAGAAGAAATATCCTTAATTAAGTTTCTTTCTCTTCCCATATTCCCAACGACTAAGGTATTTGATATTCCCTCTGGGTCAAGAATTTCTAGGCCGAATCCATTCCCCCTCTTTTTATGCCTCTTTTTATGCCTAATAAGACAGTCCAGATATTTTTGAGATAAAAAATAGAATTCATCGTCAATGCCCTCTTCAAGAATACTTGCAAGCTTAGGCTGTTCGACGTTTCCCTTCGGATATTCAAAATCTGTTTTCTCTCTGAATCCTACAATGTAAATTCTTTCTCTATTTTGAGGTACTCCAAAATCCTTACTGTTTAATACCATGGGGTCTGGTACGTAATACTTTAATTCTTTTCTTAACACACTTAAAATATGCTCTAAAGTTTTTCCTCCGTCATGCCTTTTTAAATGCTTCACATTCTCTAATAGAAAAGCCCTAGGTTGTTTATTGTCAATTATCTCAGCCACTTTTTGAAATAATGAACCTCTTGGATCGTCAAAACCCTTTTTTAAGCCTGCTAGAGAGAAGGGCTGGCACGGAAACCCCGCCGCTAAAAGGTCTATATCATCGGGGATTTCATCAAATGGGACATCTTCTATTTTCCTTGTATCAAGAGGTTCTTTAAAATAATTTTCAAATGTTATTTTACAAAATCTGTCGCAATCGTTTGAATAACTAACCTCAAAACCTGCTTTTTCAAGGCCCAGTCTTACTCCTCCAATGCCAGCAAATAAATCAACAGCCTTGAGGTTCTTCATACACTTTATATATAATAGCCGGTAAGAAAGACAATTACAATGTCGGACATATTTTCGGTAAAAAAACGCAGTGAAATAATGCGGAAAGTAAGGAATAAGAATACTAATATTGAGCTTATTTTACGTAAAGCTTTGTTTAAAAAAGGTTTAAGGTTTAGGGTTAAAAATAAATTATTTGGAAAACCAGACATAATTTTTCCATCTAAGAAAGTTGCTATTTTTTGCGATGGAGATTTTTGGCACGGTAAAAATTTCAAAAAAGAAGGAGAGGGATATAAAATCTTTTGGAAAAACAAGATAAAAACCAACATTGAAAGAGATAGTCTTGTAAATAAAACTCTTAAGAAAAACGGTTGGAAAGTGTTGAGGTTTTGGAAAGCGGAAATTATTAAAAATCCCAATGAGTGTGCTGAGAAAATTAGAAATGTAATCATAGAAAATTAGGTTGACGTTGTATGTGTAAGTTTTTCCCCGTACGATTTCAGGGTGCTATAATGGTTGGGATTATGAAACGATGGTTTAACGATATAACGGTACTGATATTTATCTCTTTACTTTTTATCCTTGCTCATTTCTTTTTTGTTCCTCTTAATCGACTTGCTGCGCTTTCAGATAACTTCAATAAAGTAGCCATTGGTATAGCTGCATTGATTACGGCATATTTTGGAACCTCTTATTTTCGAGAAGAACTCTACAGGAGGAGAACAATAAAGGAATTTAGAGAAAAATACGCACCAGACAAGCATGGTAAAACATATAAGCTAATTGAGAGTGAGAAAGCGCCTGGTGCAATATTCCTGCTTGATCTGATAACCAAGAAAAAGCATCACATTTGGAATATGAAGACCATGTATGATTTAGGCTGGCAAACATTTCTACCCGCTGAACAGTTAAAAGATGAGAAGTTTAAAGTAATCAGTACAGGTGAACCAATCAGAACAAGAGGAGAACTCGGGGAATAACCAACTATGGATAAGAAAAAACTTGAGGAAGAATTAGAGACAAGATTGACCTCCCGTGGTCTTATTATGTATGCATGGGATTACTTCAAGTCTTTTGAAGATCTCCACGAAAAGCACCCAAAACCCATAAGTAGATATGAAGTAAAATATTATTTACTTTGTCACGCTATAGAGTTAGCAATGAAGGCCTATTTGAGAGAAAAAGGTTACACGCGCAAACAACTGTTGGATATTGGACACGATCTTGAGAAACTTATCAAAGAGCTGCATAGCAATGAAGTGCTAATGGACGTAGACAGTATGGTGCGAACATTTACCGCAAATCAGTACTATAAAACGAAGCAGTTTGAATATCCACAAACAGGATTCAAGGAGCTACCTAATCTTGATAGTATGAGAGATAGCGTAAAGCTGTTGCTGGATATGGTTAGTAACTCGATTTTTAAGAAATTTCCGCTGTCGCCAGAACAAAAAAAATAAACTCGCTCTACGTCACTATTAAATTAAATTGAGCCAGCCAGTATCGTTCTCGATTGCAATTTCTTTATCTCCTCCCATCTTTGTCTTAATTCCCCGATATAGCTTAAGTTCTGGAAGGATTCTATTACTCTTGCAGTTATAATAATTCTAGGCTCGCGGAAAATGGTCTCACTATTATACTTATAACGCCTTAGGCAATCGGTGAGCCTCTTATTATAACCTCACCTTTGATTTCTTGTTAAATTGTGAGATGATTTATTTATGGAAGAAAAGATTAAGATAGCAAATCCAACCCTTCATAGATATTTATTTACAGTAACTGCCTTTTCAAAACTTCTAGCTTTAAGTCTTTTTATTATCCTTCCATTCTTAGGATTTTATTTAGGAATGCAATATCAACAAAAAGTAACCGTAGCTACGCCAGTTGTATCGGAAGTTCAAAAGCCTCCAACACCAACCCCAACTCCATCTTCAACAATCGGTTCAACCACAAACTGGAAAACATATACAAACACAACGCCTGTATTTAGTTTTACTTATCCAAGTAACTATGCTGTCGATAATCGCTCCAAACAATTCCCTCCATCTACGCTATTCGTAGAAGATATGTCAAAACAAGTTGGGTATGAAGGCGGTGGAAATATAAACCCGTATTTTACAATTTCCATTAATCCAAGTACTGTTAGTATTACAGATTACGTTAATAATAAAAACAATAATCTAACTTATTTATCAACGCAGTCAGTAAGTGCAAATACTTTTATTGTAACAACAGAGACACACGGAGCAGGATGTGGAAGTGGTAATCAATATTTGCTTAAGAGTGGAGATTTTATCATTAGCCTAGCTAACAACGCCAAATGTTATGGAATCAGTGATGGTATTTTTAATCAGATTCTATCTACGCTAAAATTTTGAATCAGGTTCTGATTCCACTATCCTGCGGAGCTTTTTCTGCGGATTTATTTGATTTTTAATCTTTATCACAACTCTCCTCTGATTCTACGCATGATCATTAAGTCTGCGACTTTTTGTCTTAAATCGCCCGTCCTTGTGAGAGTAGTCAAACCAGCTTCTCCAGTCATCACACTTTTCACCTGAGCTATTAGCTCTGCACTATTATGGAATCCTTGTGATCCCTGCAACCCACCAAGCCCCATTAAAGCATCAAATAATTCTTGTTCTGATTGCACGCTACTAACAATAGCCTTCAATTCGCCTGAATCATTTAATCTTTCAAGCTCGCCTGTTGCAATCTGCTTTGTCAGAGTTCTTCCGTCAACTTCTTTTGTAACAACTGTGTTGCCACTAATTCCGGAACCAACAACTTCCCAATCTCCATCTATTTCTCCGCTTGACCGCCTAACCATAACTTTTTCGCCAGGCAATACTGGTTTCCAAGGGGATGTTTTTTCTACTGGTTTTGCAATCCGTACTGGTGTTTCATGTCCTTTTGACCCTTGTTCACCTACATCTATTACGACTCCTGTCATGTCATCTGGTTTTGAACGAAAACTTCTTTCCCTGCTTCTTGTTACAGATTTTTCTTTCAACAAATTTACTGCGTGCTGTGGATCAGTATTCTCTCTCAAAATCGCTTGAATTTCGTCTAACGTCAGGTTATCCGTAATCCCATCTGAAGCGAGGAAAAACCTGTCTGAGGAATGAACATCCACCTGATGAATTCTCGGTGTAATTATTTTTTGTACGCCTAAAGCCTGATCTACAACATTTCTTGTTCTAAAATGAAACAGATCTTCATCGCTTAGATCACTTGGTTCCTGAGCCCTACTTAGTCTATCTTGCAACGCTTTAGCCTGAGTTTCATCTCCTACATTTCTTATTGCACTATCATCTAATGTAATTTGCTCAAGTAGCCCATCCCTTAAACGATAGACCCGACTGTCTCCGACATTTCCTATAACTGCTACTTGTTTATTCGCTTCTGTTGATGAATCACAAATTACAAGTATAGAAGCTGTAGTTGCCATTTCACTACCTTTCTCTCTAACTAGGGAGAGCACATCCGCATCAGCCTCCGAAAGAGCATCTTGCACAATGGTTTGAGCTTCGTCCGCACGGATGTCAGCAGGCATTTCCTGAAGTCGCGTGAGAACACGTCCTCTTGCCGCTCTGGATGCTTCATCTCCAGCTGCAAGACCACCAACTCCATCGAAGACTCCCGCAACAGCTGTTTTTCCTCGCTGAGAATGAAAGAATGCATCTTCGTTTCTATCGGGGTGCTTTTCAGAAGCAACTGTTGCAGAAGCAATCTTAATACCAGAAGTCTCTCCTTGTTCGCTTGGACGAGGCATGTCAAAACCTGAACCTGGATTCATACTCATAGCTTAGTCTAGCATGGAAAAAGACCAATTGAAAAGAGGTAGCGACAATCAAATATAAAAATTTAGAAGATAGATTCTACTTTGTCCATTAATACTTAAGTCGCAATCGCAGGATTCAATTGTAATTTCTTAATTTCCTCCCACCTTTGCCTTAATTCTCCAATGTAGCTCATATTCTGGAAGGATTCTATGACTTTTTCTGTTATAATAATTCTAAGCTCGGGGAGCAAGTTATTTTAGCCTCAAATTGTGCCTAAAAAGACTGGTAGGATTTGAACTTCTACTGCAGATGAACTGTTAGTTTATAACCCATAATAAAGGCTATCTTCTCTAAAAATCCAAGTGAAGGATTAACACTCCCT
>DATKGY010000045.1:0-6489 GCA_035510535.1 Patescibacteria group bacterium | reverse complement strand
GATTCCTAAAACTAACAAATGAGCCTCTTTCCAGGCATTTAAGTCCGTGAACGATTTAATTTTTCCTGCTTGATTCATAATTCTTGCTTCCTAATTCTAAATTTAAGCAGTGCTTAAATTTAGGCTTGCGCCTCTGCCTTTTAGTCTAAATAACGGATCGTCAAGTGTGAAAAGTTTCGCCGGATGGAGCTTGTTTCTAACGGTTTGCTTTTGCGACGGAGTAGAGGAAAAGTCTTTATTGAAATCCGAAAGGCTTGATTCTTTAATTCTGACGTTTCCTCCGGCCCTGACCGCTTTTAACTTTCCATCCCTGATATAACGGCGCACAGTTAGTGGATGCACCTTTAAAATAAACGCTACTTGGTTAACATTTAGTAAATTCTCCATATGCAATAGTATATAATCTTAAATAATAATATGCAAGTTATATTTTAATTTGACCACCAAGCTTATAATTGCTGTAATTAATATTACCGTAGGTAATATTAAATGCAAAAACTACACTTTAATTTTAGACACATTTTCGTTAGTTTAGCAATAACCACTTTTTTGCTAAGCCCTTTTTTAGTTTTCACGCAAAAAACTTTTGCTGCTACCGGCATTAACCGCACGATTAACTTTCAGGGTAGGTTAGTGAATAACACCACTGGCCTAAACGTTTCCAACGGCAGCTATTCCGTTGTTTTCACGCTTTATAATAATCCGACGGCCGGGCAGGGAACAGCTTTGTGGACAGAAACGCAAAATGTGACGACGACCGACGGCATTTTTCGGGTTGCTTTAGGTTCAGTTACAGCAATTCCCGCCAACTTCAATTTTAACTGGGACGGATTATATTTGGGAATCAAAGTCGGTTCAGACGCGGAAATGACGCCGAGAATTCAAATGGCGTCCGTGCCTTTTGCTTTCAATTCCCAGCAAGTGGCCGGCCTCACCGTTTTGGATTCAACCAGCGGAGCCGCGTCTACCTCGGCAACGCTTAAAATAGGCACCAGTGGCGGCCCAGGCGTAACTCCGATCACGGTTGATTTAGGAGTAAATAATTTGACCTTTACAACCTCAGGGGTAACTGCACTCACTCTTCCAACGGGAGGGACTCTTTTGACTAACACCGCCACAGCTATTCAGACAGTTACTTCTACGCAGGCAACCGGTACAGTTCTTGGTATTGCTGATTCAACAGGTTTAACGGGCGCAATTACAGGCTTAAATATTGCCTTGTCCGGCACCGGCGCTCAAAATCAGTCCGGCCTCACTTTTAATTTATCAGGCGCAACAGGAACAACTTTGAATGATATTACCGGGACAGCGGGAAGCTGGAGCGTCACCAAGGGAGGAGCTCTAACGGTTGCAAGCTGTTCGGGTTGCGGCGGCGTTAACTATTGGGCGATTAATAACGGGCTTTTATACAATGCTAACTTGACTACGGATTTTGCAATTGGGGGAACAAGTTCAACTTCAGCTAAATTTCTTATTTCCCAAAACGGAACAATGCCAACGGCTTCGGTGTCGGCAAAAACGTCTTTTGCTGGTTTAGTTGTTGACCAGGCAGGCGTCGGGGATATTTTTACTGCCTCCGCCGCAGGCACAACCAGATTTAGAATTGCCCAAAATGGAAGCATCTTGATGCAAGGTAATTCTGTTACCGCAATCGGGAACATCGGAACAGCCGCCCCAAGTCAAACGAACGATTATGCCGTTGTCAATGGCACAGGAGATCAGGGAAGTTTGGTGCCGAATGCCGGATTTGAATCAGCGATTGGTAAAACTACTTTTGCCGACGGATGGGTGCTTTCGTCAACAACTTCCGCGACGGTAACCAGAGATACCGCCTCGGTCCCCCCTGCGGCACAAGGAAACGCCAGTCTTCTTGCCACAACCACAAGCACCAATCAAGTTGCCGACATTTATTCGGCTTGCATACCAATTTCGCCGCAATCTTACACTTTATCGTATTGGCAAAGAGGCAGCGTAGCAGCAGGTTTAATAGTCAGGTTATACATAAAACAATATACCTCTCAGCTGAATTGTCAGGCAAACGGCGGCACTGTGAGTACAACGACTTTTGCCGCAAGCACAGCTCTTACCACTTCATTTGCGCAAGTAACAGGCGCTTTAACTGTTGTTGCCGGTACGACCTGGGGCCGTGTCGATATTTTAATTGGCGGTCCGACAAGCGGCAGAACCGCAAGTGTTGATGGAGTTCGTCTGGTTGCAACGGGCGTTGGTACAGGTCTTGACTACGCCGAAAATTATCCGGCTGATCCAAGTAATATCCCTCAACCCGGCGACGTGGTTTCCCTAGATAATTTAGGCAACTTGGCGGAAGTAACTTTAGCCGGTAAACCCATGGATGATTCCGTAATCGGGGTTGTCTCAACTAATCCGGGGGAAGTTTTGGGTCCTGACGTTCCCGACCCCAAAGTTGCGGTCGCTCTTTCCGGACGTACTCCCGTAAAAGTTTCCAGCGAAAACGGCCCGATTCAAATCGGAGATTATCTTGCGTCGTCGGACATTCCTGGAGTGGCGGTAAAAGCCATCACCGCCGGGCCGGTAATCGGCGTGGCGATGGAAAATTACGCAAATCCCGACCCCGCCAATATTGGAAGTATTACTGCATTTATTAAAAACACTTATTACAACGGCGGTTCTTTAGCTTCGAACACCGGTCTCACTTCAGAAAATGGGAAAGATATTATTTTGCCTTTGGCAGCCAATGGTTCCTTTATCATCAAAAATTCCAGCGGCGCATCGCTGGCTATGTTTAATGCAAATGGGAATGCGACTTTTTCCGGAACCCTTACCGTTGATAATCTCAAAACCAACCAAATCGCGGGTTTAGACATTATTTCAAATCAGCTAGCAGATCTTACCAATCAGGTTGCAAGTCTTTCTGCAAACTTGGCCGTTCTTTCTGCCAGTACCCAAAGCGCGAGTCTTCCACAGGCTTCTATGTCATCTTTATTAAATCTTGCCGATCTTAACGTCAACGGGTTGGCCACGGTTTCGGCTGACCTAAGTGTTGGCGGCAACGGATTAATTCAGGGAGCGCTAAGCGTCCTCAATAATATTACCACTCAAAACTTATTGGTTTCGCAGTTTGCTTACTTTATCAACGACGTAGTATTTAGGGGAAACGTCCGCTTTAATTCTCCGCCGACTTTCAACAGCGATACCGCCGGATTCGCGGTGATCAAAAAAGACAGTGATAATGTTCAAGTCGCTTTCACTCAGGAATATGCCGATGTGCCGGTGGTTACCGCCAGTATTGCGCTTAATAAATTGGGTGATGATGCGGCGCAAAAGCAACTTGAGGACGCGGTTTTGAACGGAAATTTGTCATTCGTTCTAACGCAAAGAACCACAAAAGGTTTTGTAATCAGGCTCAATAAACCTTCTCCCGAAGATATTAACTTCTCCTGGATTGCTCTGTCGATTAAGGACGCCAAAGTTTCGGGATTGGATTCTCTTCCGGCGGTAATTCCAACAGCCACCAATTCGGCGGCTTTCCAGTCAATCATAAATCAACTCAATAATTCGTCTGGAAACGGAGGAGGTGGTTAATCTGTTAGAAAACTTCCTAAGATTTATCAAAAATTACCTTTTACTTCTTCAATTTAATCCACAATAGGAGATATTGAAATCTACGACTTGTAATATCCTGCGTTTTCCTATAAGATTTTAAAATATGACTCTTCTGAAAAAAACTCTCAAAAATAGATTCTTTTATTTTAGCTCAATACTTTTATTCATAGGGATTTTAATTGGGGTTTTAATCGGGTATTTTGGTAATAATTATTTTTCAAGCCAAAATTCCAACAGCAATTCTTTTTTGGACAGCTCTTCAGAATTCCATGCAGGCGGGTACAGTTTTATCAACCCGCTTTATGAATGCAATACCGGTCAAAGCTTTGGCACAAAAGAGCTGTCAAGTCTAAAAAGCGAAATTAACAGTTATATTAATCAGCTGACTGCCAGCAATTCGGTTACCAGTGTGGCAGTTTACTATCGGGATTTAAACAATGGGCCCTGGTTTGGAATAAACGAGAATACCGATTTTGCCCCGTCAAGTCTTTTAAAAGTTCCGGTGATGATGGCCTATTTCAGGGAGGCAGAGTCAAATCCGGCAATTCTTGAGCAAAAAATAAAATACAGCTCCCAGCTTTCAGGAGTGATTCCGCAAAATTTTGCACCAAAAACCCCGATTGTTTTAGGAAAAACATATACGGCTGAAGAGCTAATTGAGAGGATGATAATTGGTTCCGACAATGCCGCCTTAGGATTATTGGAAGATAACATTGACGGTAGTAAGATTGACCAGGTCACGCTTGATTTGGGGATCACTACTGCTACCGATGCAACTCCGACAGACTTTATGAATGTGCAAGAGTATGCAATCCTTTTTAGGGTTTTATATTATTCAACTTATCTAAATCGGGATTATTCCGAAAAAGCGCTTGAATTGTTAGCGCAGGCAGAATTTAAACAGGGGTTGGTCGATACTTTGCCTAAAAACATACCGGTCGCCCATAAGTTTGGCGAAAGGGAATTAGGAAATGGCATTCATCAGCTCCATGACTGCGGAATAATTTATTATCCGAAGCGCCCGTATCTTCTCTGTGTTATGACAAAAGGCCCCAATTTCAACGATTTGGCAAAAACCATCCAACAAATCTCAGACAAAATTTATAAAGAAGCCTTAAAAATGTACCACTGACCTGAATAAATCCCTCTATTTAGTCCCACAGCCCTTTTGGCCGGTATAGATAGGTAAGAATTAACATGAGATTGATAACGGTAATGCAAATTACGGGGGCGACTTTCAAGAGCCCGAAAGTAAAGACAAAATAAATCTGTACTAAAAATCCAAAAAGAATTAACGCTTCCGTGCACATTCCCAAGAAGTCTTCAACGTAAAGAGTAATAATTTGCAATATTGAATGGTGCGGCTTTCCCCGTTCTTCCATCCGCAAAACCGTCGGGATTGCTTTGACTTTGTCGTTCACAAACTCCCAAGACTCGGGCGACGCATAACCTTCTTTAACGACGGTTATATCGTAGTCAAGTCCTTTGGGATTTTGATAGTAAAACTCGCCGAGCTTGTTGGTTTTAAGAGCGGCCAAAACGTGTTTTCCGTTGGGATCGGAAAGAAAAACGTTAGCGCGGGAAATCGGAACTTCGGTTTTCCCATCAAGAACCTGCCCAAAAATTATTCTGGTTTTATCTCTTCTAAAGATTAAGCCCAGCTTAAAAAACAAGAAATACGGCAGATAAAGAACGGCAACATGAGTTCTGGCGGAAATGGAAAAGATAGTAAGCATAATAAGTAATATCACTGCCCCGACCATTGAGAGGTCAAATAGGCGGCTGGATTGGGCTTGTTGCTGGAAATAGATTTGGCTTGAAGCAATTGCGTCGGATAGCGTTGATAAGTAGTACTGCGCGGTACTGACAATGCTGGAACTGGGCGTAAGATAAATCGCCGGATATCCGCCGCGCTGAGTAATTGCAAACTCAATCATTTGATTTTTATAGCCGATGGCTGAAATTTCGGTCCGGTATTTTCCGTAGGGAAGAACAAGATTATATTCACCGTTTGGTTGGGAGAAGACCGGATTGGAAATCGGCAGTAATTGAGGCGAAATCACCTCATAAGTCCTGGTTCCCTCGTTATACAAATACAGCAAAGCTCTGGCGTTTTCAATGCCTGTTTTCTTTGTTTTATCATAAACCGCCAATTTGGCTGTAATCGTTAAATCGGCCAATTTTTGCTCGGTGATGTTGCCGTTGTAATCAACAATCCGTACGAAAATTTCGTAAAAGCCGGGAGTCGGCAAACTCGTTAATCTGCCGGAATAGACGCCGGTTGAGACTTGCGCCAAATTAGCGAAATTGGTATTGGCTTGTGCCTGCGGCACCATGAAAGTATTGGTGCCCAAAACTTTGCTTCTGACGATTGCCTGAATGCTTTTAAGCTCAAGATATTTTTTTAAACTGAATTGGATATCGAAAGTAGAAGACGTAGGAATGGTAATCACGTTATTTGCGCCGGCAGGATTAACTAGAACAAGATCATCGCTCGTTACCAAAAGGCTTTGTTGGTTAATCACCGGCGGCTCGGAAACAGTTGCGGTCTTAAAAGTAAAAGTGTCGGAATTGGTGACTTTTCCGCTGGCGTCTTTGGCGATAACCTTAAAATAATAGTTGGTATCGGGAGTAAGACCGGTCAGAATAATTGAGCGTTGCGTTAAAGAGGTAAGGCTGGTGATGCTTTGGGAAAGCGCAGTAGGAGAAGTGCCATACTTGAGTGTAAAAGTGGAATTGGCGTTGGTATTGATGGTAATTTGGACTTGCGACTTTGACAGAGAATCGATTGTAATCGCAGAAAAAAACAAAGTGTTAACAGTTGGAGCGGGAGACGGCGCCGCTAGCGCTTTATTCACCGTTAACCCCAATAGCGCAACCAACAAAAAAGCGAAGAGAAGCTTA
>DATKGY010000044.1:0-16653 GCA_035510535.1 Patescibacteria group bacterium | reverse complement strand
GGAGGAAACCGTTTCCGACGCTAAAAACAAAGTTAATCAAACTGCCGATAAAATTATTACCGACCTTAAAAAATTGGGGATTGCCGATAAAGATATTAAAACCACTGATTATTCGATTAATCCTAACTATTCCAATGAGGTGGTTCCTGTGATGGGCGGAAGTGGACAACAAGCAATTACCGGTTATACCGTAACCCAAAACTTGGAAGTAAAAGTTAAACCGATTGATAAAGCTAATAAGGTCGTCGACACTGCAACCGCTGACGGCGCGAATTTGGTTGGCGGAATTAACTTTACCTTTAGCGATGACTTGCAAAAAACGCTTGACCAACAGGCAACTCAACAAGCTGTAAATGACGCTAAAGACAAAGCGCAAAGCCTAGCCAATGTGTCCGGAATTCATTTGGGTAAAATTGTTAACGTGGTAGAAAATTCCAACCAACCAAGACCGTTAATGATGTCTGCGGGTATCGCGGGCAGCAATGCCGTACAGACATCAACTCCGCCAACCAATGTTACTCCCGGAGAAAATTCTTTAACAGTTGACGTTGTCCTTTACTACGAAACCTACTAGATGATCTGCGGGGAGTTCCGCTGCGTGAGACGGCCTCAAGACTTATCTAATTTATTGCCTGAATGAAAATGTTTGTGAACATCGTGCAATTGTCGGTTGGTGATATGGGTGTAAATTTGAGTGGTGGCGATATTTTTGTGTCCGAGCATCTCCTGAACACTACGTATATCTGCGCCGTTAGTTAAAAGGTCAGTCGCAAAAGAATGCCGGAGAGTATGGACTGTTGCATCAACAGGAATTCTCGCTTTTCGAACATATTTTTTAACTATCCGCTCAACGCTTCTTACTGTGAGGCGCATTCTCTCTCCGCCGTTGTCTTCCAGTACTTTTCCGGAATATCTGATAAACAATGGCTTAAAAATATCCTCCCGCTTGTCCATATACATCTTTATCCAAGTTGCTGCGCGGTCGGAAACAAAAACTAATCTGGCTTTTCCGCCTTTTCCGATTACTCCGAACTCACGTCTTTCGATATTTACTTTTTCATGATTTAACCCCACTAATTCCGAAACACGCAAACCGGTAGAAAAGAGTAGTTCTATAATTGTGCGGTCACGGATTCCTTCTTCCGTAGATGTGTCAACACTAGTAACCAGTCTGTCAACTTGCTCTTTTTCCAAAAATTTGAGACTACGGGACTCGGTTTTAGGCAAATCAATTTTCGATGGCTCCAAAGTTTTGTAATCATTCTTTATAAGAAAACGGAGGAACGAACGAAGTGCGATAACGTAATAGTTCTGGGTTACCCTTGCCAGCGTTTGGCCTTTATTGTCGGCGCGGTTTGCTAAAAATACTCTATATTTTCTAATTATTGAGAGATCTAAATCTTTCAAGCTTTTCCCCGGTAGGGTAGTATCAAACCATTCGTTAAAAACATCCAGATAATGACGGTAGTCGCGGATAGTAAGTTTTGAGCAATTCTTTTCAATCTCCAGATATTCTAAGAACTGACTAATTAACTCGGGTAGGTTTTCGTTTTGCATATTTTACGACGTGACTATATTATTCTGCGACATTAATAATGCTTTGTCAACCTTGACATACTATATTATTTCCTGTAATCTGAACTTATGGCAACAGAACCGCAACCAATTGATGCTAATAGGCCTACAGACTTTACTCACGGACAACGAGTTGCGGGAATGGAACCTGAAAGATCTACATCTGCTCACTATCAAGCACAGTTAAAACCCACATCAAACGGTCGTAGTTCTTTGGGAAGACTTTGGAACGGGCTTACTAGTAGAGTTCATGACGCCATTGAACATGCTTCAAGCGGTGAAAAACAAGTGGTTTTCGGAGAAATCACGGCAATAAATGCCGCAAAGATGCTAGCCGGAGATAGAGATCACTCAATGCAAACGGAGCCATTTACCAGAAGTCAGGCCTTCGCAAATCTAGGCTATCTCGGCGGGCCGGTCAATCATCCCAACGAATACGCCGCTATGCTTTTTGCACAAAGAGAATTAGTAATAGCAGGAGTACTTGAGGAACAACCAAACCCAAACATTGAAGGCACTTATTGGTTTAAGGTTGCTGACCCAAACAGGCTCATGGCGGTTGCTAATGAAAACCCCAAGCTAGATAAAAGCTTAGCTCGAGAGCTCACTTTGATGTCCAGCGTAGAACAAAGAAGAGCGTTTGTTAGTGACTTTTTGCGAAGAAACCAAGTAAGATTAGACTTAGCTGCATAAACCTCTTTACACGTAGGATAATTTCCTCTAGTATTTATTTATGGCACAAAACAAAAAATGTAAGTGCGATTGTCCATGCCACGGGATGTTCGGCGGAAAGCTGAAATGCCCAAAGTGCTGGTTCTTTTGCACTTGTAAAAAGAAATAATTTAGCGAGGCTACGAAAACCTCTGGCGCCATTCGAGCATAATTCTTTTATCGGGATTTGTTGACGGCTTATCAATTGGGATTTCCGGATTAATAGACTTTCCCGTCTTTTCATGAACCATGTCAAATAGTGTATGTACCGCAAATCTTATATTCCCAGCCCCCGGATAGCCTTCAGGATTAGCAAGATAAAATTGATTTTGCTGCACCACCAGCTGCAAAGCCGTCTCCGAAGGAGTAATTAAGTCTTTACTTAGCTTTTTTCCACCCAATTCATCAACAAGTAATTGCTCTGTAATAAATGCCTCAAGTAACACTGCTTTACGCTTCTGAGCTGGATCATTTAAATCATTAAGATTAAAAGCCATAAAAAGATTGTTTAAGTTAATTATTAACCTCGCTTTTTGCATGGCTTCATTAATTCTTTGTTGCGCATCTGCTTGTTCTTTAGGGTTATTTTCGCTTCTGGAGTCTACAGCTTCATCGGTCATAACTATAAAATTATATTCCCCGAAGCTAAGAGGTGTCAATAGTGGATAATTTTTACAAGATTTAGCTTCGATTAGCCACAAAAAATATTTGTTTATAAAACCCATAGTAGGGGAGGGACCAGGAATTTTTAACTAGGGAAAATATAGAGAATAATTGACTGAGAGAATAAAGGCGCAACAAAAACTTTTAAATATACTGTCAAAAAATAACGGCCTAAAGACCACTTCTCCCAAGAACTGTGCCTGAGTGGTGTCGTAAAAGTATTATTGTGCGACATAATCACTCTCGCTCTCCTAGAGCTAAAACGGTACTATTTTTATAAGGCGGTACGTCCGGAGAGAAATATAAAGATTTATAGTGGGAATTATTAACAACTACTACCCTCTGTAAAGACCTACAACAAATTATTTAGCAAAAACTGATGACTTATCCGCCTCTCCTCTGGGAGGAACGCCGCCAAAGAGACGTTCGTATTTTTTTCGTACTCTGAACTAAGCCTGCTTGCGCCGCACATGCGCCCTTACGAGGCGAGGACGTAGACCTCGCGAGGAAGTAAGCACTGTGCGGTGTGAAAAGTCAAGCATATATCCCGTGAAAAGTAAGAAGTTATCCACATTAGCCACAAAATAACGTCCTATAATTTAAAATGGTTTGCATATCAAACTATATCATGACTTATAGTTTAGGTATTTCCCGACCTTATATCCTCGCTCCACTTCCCTATTCTCCGGTCAGGTCTTAAAAATTTCCGAGTCAAAAATGCAAAATTTGAAGCTAATTTAGCCGAAGTTCGTGAACAGAATAAGGAAGATGAATGAAATCACCGTTAGCCAGAAGTACTCAAGAATTATTCCCCTAAATAACCTCTTTTCAAACCATGCCTGAGTGAGGCCAATCAGAACGTAGAAAATGGCGGTGAGAAAAAGCGCCAGAACTGTTGGCGAGCCCTGCCTAAACCATAAAAACAGCGCGACTTCAACCAAACAGAAAGTTAGCGACAGCACCCAAAAGATTTCGGACAATGGGTTTTTTTCCAAAGTATAAGTCCAGATTGATTGTAAAACTATCAAGAACGAGTAGGTAAAAATTAAAAGCAGGGTTATTAAAATATTAATATGTAATGAAAGAACAACGTTGGAAAGAAAGAAAAAAGATAAAAGAGTCAAGACAAGCGATACGGTTCTGGCTCCGGATAAAAGCGCGATGGTCCGGATGGAAGAAACGGTAAAAATATTCTCGCTTAAAAATAATGAGTACAGACCGAGCGCATAAAGGCTGGTTATCCCTACTCTGGTTAGTAATCTGGCCGGAACCAAAAGATAGAAAAGCCCAACCGCCAAACTATAGAAAAATGGAAGAATAAAAACTTGCGGACTAAAATTGCCCTTTAAATCCTCCCGAAGCGTTAGGAACAAAAAAACAACGGTTAAAAGCGCGAGGACAAAAACGATTGAGATTGCGGACTTGCCTAAAATATATTCGGCCACAAAAAGCCCCAAGGATAAAACAATCACCGCCAGAATAAAACGCTGCCTTTTGCTAAATAAGGCTTTGGCTAGAAAGCTCCTGATTTTTTTCCGCTGTATCTTCCCCAACTTTTGGAAAATCTGCATATCTTATTGAAGGTTAGTATAAACTTTTTGGACATCATCCAATTCCTCAAGGGAATTAACAAAATTTTCAATCTTTGTCAGCTTATCCTGCTCCTCTACCTTGACCGTTGTAATCGGCTCCCGGATGAGCTCTGCTTCGCCAACCGTGACGCCAGCCGCTGCCAGTGCGTCCTTGATTTTTGCCAAGTCCTGCAAAGGTGTATAGACAAAAACCTCATTCCCAACTTCTTCAATATCTTCGGCACCTAAGTCCGCCGCAATTGCAAAAATATCATCAAACGATTTGCTCTCCTTTTGGACGATTATTCTTCCGACGTGTTTAAATTGGTAGGAAACGGAGCCGGGTTGTCCAAAACTGGCTCCTGCCTTGTTAAAAATACTTTTTACTTCCGAGGTAGTCCGCATTGCGTTATCGGTGGCCGCTTCCACAATTACCGAAACTCCGCCGGGGGCAAATCCTTCGTAGGTTACTTCCGTAATCTCCCCCGCGTCTTTCCCCGACGCCCTTTTAATGGCCCTTTCAATGTTTTCTTTGGGCATATTTGAGGCGCGGGCTGCATCAATAGCTAATCTTAAGCGGAAATTTGATGCCGGATCACCGATTCCCCCACCCTGTTTAACCGCAATGGTGATGGCATTGGCAAGCTTGGTAAAAGTCTTTCCGCGTTTTTGGTCATTAACTCCTTTTTGCCTCTTAATTTGTGCCCATTTTGAATGTCCGCTCATATCTACAACGCCCTATTATACTGTTTCCGTATTGACTTTTGCAATAAACTCAGGTAGAATTTTCCAATCTTTTTAATCCATTTTTTTATCCAATGACTTTAAAAAACCAAGCCATCCAAACAGCTCTCCAAGGAAACTGGCAAGAGGCAATCACCATGAATAAATCCCTCATCGCCGAAAATCCGGAGGACATTGACGCCTTAAACAGACTCGCTTTAGCCTATACTATAACCGGCAAGATAAAAGAGGCAAAATCAACTTATCAAAAAGTGGTCCGCATTGATCCCTTAAACCCAATTGCCCTAAGAAATCTTAAGAAAATTAAGGACAAAAAGTTCAGCCTAACGGCAAAAACCTCAAATTCCTGCATTAATAATGAGTTTTTGGAAGAACCGGGTAAAACTAAGGTGGTTGAGCTGGTCAATATCGCCCAGCCTAAAATTGTTGAGTCACTTCGGACCGGTCAATCTTTGGAACTTTCCATAAAAAGGTTAAAAATTTTTGCTTCAGAAGGAGTCCAGTATATTGGGGTCTTGCCGGATGATATTTCCAGAAGGCTAATTAAATTCATGAAAAACGGCTGCAAATATGAAGCTTACGTCAAATCTTTCACTCAACACAAAGTCACTATTTTTATCAAGGAGATCAAAAAAACTACGCGATACAAAGACCAACCATCTTTTACGTCAATTACCGACTCGCCATTGGTTTTGGAAAAAAGCGAGAAAGTAAAACACGAAGCGTCGGACCACGAAGAAAAAGAGGAAGAAGAGGAAGGCATTGAAGAAGAAGCTCAAGAATGATAAATTATCCGATTCTTGTCTAGGCTCTTTTTAACCAACCCTATTTTTGGTTTTTCGTTAAGCGTCCCTAGAGATTTTAGCGCTAACAAAAAAGAGATAATGAAAAGTAAAAGAACTATTATCCAAAACATATTTAGAAATTTAGATTATTAACTTTATCCTTGCCAAGGATAATTATAACATCTGCAATCCCCTTTTGATCCGACTCCTGCGCGGGAAAACCCAAATAAGCGCTTAACTTTTTTACCGTGTAAGACTCCGTTTGATAATAAACAATCTTTGAGACGTTTTGCGCCTCATCAGCGGTTGTTACTAAAATTGGGCTTCCTCCGATATTTGTAATTAAATTTGCCAGCCGGCTGCCAGCACCGGAAATATCTGAAGCATTAATTATCTGAATACCCTGATTTTCTTGATAAACGGCTGGGTCGGTAAACGAAAGAGTTAATATGGTTGATTTTTGAGCATCGTTTAAATCAACCGAAAAGCTTCGGTTATAAATTGAACCATCCGGAACACTTTTTACGAAAAGGAATAACCGAAAAGCGTCAATAAAAGTTAAGCCATCAGAGGAATTAGAAAACGGAGAAGCGGATTTCAAGAATAATGATGCGATATCTTTATCTTGAATATTTTTGCTAGATTTTATAATTCCATCTATGGGAATTTCCAGAGATTTTGCCAAAGCGATTTTGTTCGTGAAAATTTTAATGGTTACAGTTGATATCGTTTTATTCTGAGGGCTAAATGATACTACCTTCGCGTAGGTTGGCCCGACAAAACCAACTATAAAATTGTGCGAGCCGTCAAACTTACTATTTTGAAAAACAAAAAAAACTCTAAGCAGTAATGACAAAGCTATTAAGCCAAAAACCAGAAGGATAAATAATCTCGCCAGCCCTAGATTAGTTTGGTTATTATTTCTTGACATAAATAAAGTCTACTTAAGCGGGTTTTTTCTTAGAGATTAATTCAGGCATAATAAAAACTGGAGCGCTTCCAAAGTCATCTTTAGCCGGTTTATCTTTTTTTGGTTTTTTCTTGTCTCCCTTATAATATCCCCCAAAACTTCCCATAAAATCACCTCCTATATCATTAAAGAAGCTTTTAGCTTCAAAGTCAACCCTGCATGGAATCCAACATGGTTTGCAACTCTTGGGGGAACTCACTTTTAAACTCTACCCTCTTCCCCGTTCTTGGATGGAAAAAACTTATTTTTTGGGCGTGCAGAAAAAATCGCTGCAAGATTTTCCGGTCGTCACGCGCAGTTTTTCGGCCGGCGTAAAACTCATCGCCGAAAATCGGGTGATTAATATACTTTAAGTGGACTCTAATTTGGTGTGTCCTGCCGGTCTTTGGATACAATTCCAATAAAGTCAACTCCTCTTCCTTATTTTTAGAAATTAGGAATTTGAAATTTGAAATTGCGCGATAGCGCGTCACTGCCTCTTTACCGCCGGCCAAAACCCCAAACCTCTTCCTATTCCAAGGCAGTCTCCCCACCGGCACAGCAATTTCGCCTTCTGCCGGCTCTACCAGTCCGTGAACCAACGCCACATAAGCTTTCTCCACTTTCCTATCTTTAAATTGCGCCTGCAGGTTCTCAAAACTGGATAGATTTTTCGCCACCAGTAAAATCCCTGAAGTTTCTTTGTCAATTCTATGGACTATTCCTGCCCGCTTATAAAAATCCGTTTCTCTATCAGCCGTTTGCCACTGACTATTTGTTGTTTGCCATCTTTCTTCCAGCCAATCCTGCACCGTCAGTTCTCCGCGGGTTGTGTCGGCTTTATTCACAATTACTCCCGAAGGCTTATCAAGCACTAAAATATCATCGTCTTCGTAGATTATTTTTATTTCGCTCATTTTTTTATTAAGACTTTATCCATTATCTCCTGATTTAAAAGAAGGAATAATGAGGAAAATAACATTACCAGTAGTAATATACTTTCGGGATTGAGGAATGAAAAATCTTTAAGGTTTAAAAAAAGTTTAGTTAAAAAATATGAAAAGGAGAAAATTGCCACAAAAATAAAACCCAAACTGCCATCTTTTATCTCGCCTTTGGCTGAAAAAGGATAAATTACTTTGCCAAAAAGCAGCAGTAAAATGATTGAAAAAATAAATAAGATGTTGGCGAAAAGTCCGACTCTGCCAAAATTGATAATAAAATTCCCAATTAAACCAACCGGCAAAACACCGATAAAAGCCAGAATAAATAAATCAAATATTTTCCCGGCGGGCATTTTCTGATATTGGGCATAAAAATAAATAAAAATTTCCGCACCAATGAGGGCACCGATTAGGGAAAGTCCCCCGTAGCTGTAAATAGCTAAGAATCCCAAAGGACTTAGTAACGCCGGGGCTGGATATGCTAAGGCAAAAATAAGTCTCGCAAAAAATAAAGAAATTAGTCCTGTCAAAAAAACCATGCTAAAAACTTTAGTGACGGGAATATCTTTTCTTGTCAAGACGAAATCATCCTTAGAAAGATAATAAACGATATAGAGGAATAAAAGAAAACAAAAAAATAAAACTAAAAGCATATTACGTCCTGTCGGTGACAAAAATTCTGATAAGGGCGACTAGTAAAACCACTATTCCTGTTCCGGTTATAACCAATTTAACGCCTACCAGATCTGCTAACCCCCCTACCACAACCACCGGGATTATCGACATCACTCCGACCAGTGAGTTTAGGACTCCATAAACTTTTCCTCGCCATTCGTCGCTGGTTTCCTCCTGTAGAACCGCGTTGGACGGAACAAAAACAAACGAAGTCGCAAAACCAAGCACAAAAGCCAAGCAAACCGTAATGTGCAGCATTGTGATTCGCAAGGCGTGTGGGAGATAAAAATTAACAAAATGGATAATTTCTCTTGATTCCACCCTGGAACCATACGGCAAAAGAAGGATGGAGACGCCCATCAATAACATTCCAAATTTTGCCAAAGCAGATTTTGACTGCTTATGTAGAAAACTGCCGACAATTAAAGCGCCTAAAGTAATCCCTACCACCGCCGGCAGCATAAAAATAGTCGGAAAACTTTCTATCCTAACTCTTAAAATATGTGTTGCATACCCGGGACCGATAACCGCCAAGACCAAAATAAGAATTTGCGCCAGCACCAGAGAAAAAAGCGCATGCGACAGCGCTTTTGTCTTGGAAATTAACTTTAGGACTTCGCTAATTTCTTCCTTAAAACCCAAAACCACCTGAGATTTTCTTGGCTCTATTTTTGATTTGTTGGCTTTGATAAAAAAAGCGAACACCCCGGCAATCAAAAATAAAATGCTTAGGAAAATAAAAAGATTTGACTGCCCAAATAGATAAAGAAGCGGTCCGGACATTGCGTAGGCCAAAAAAATGGACGCGTAAATTCCCATTCCAAAGAGTGCGTTTGCCGACAACAGCAACGGTTTTCCAACCAAAAGAGGAATAATCGGAGTCTCGGCAGGAATAAAAAATTGAGTAACAACTGAAACGCCAAAAGTGACCGCATAAATAACGATTAAATTGGTGTGCAGAAAAGCTAACGGGACAATCAGCAAGGCTCTGATAATGTTGGTGGAGAAAAGCACTGTTTTTTTATTCCATCTATCTACTAACACACCGGCAAAAATTCCAAAAAGAATTGAAGGTATCATAAAAGCCAACACCACACCGGAAACCGCGCTGTTGGAACGCGCTACGCTAAATACAATGAGCAAAAGAGTAAAGTTTAAGAGGTTCATAGAGAATTGGGAGAAAAATTCCGAAGCAATTAAGTAGGCAAAAGGCCTGATACGAAGCACTCTTAAAATAAGATTTTCTTTCATTTTTTGCTTAAGCTTTTTCCGTATAAGCTCCGGTTCTGGTATCTACGCGGACCTTGTCTCCAATCCTAATAAAAGGAGGTACTTTAGTCGTTAATCCGTTTTCTAAAACCGCGTCTTTAAAAACATTGGTTGCGGAATTTCCCTTAACGCCGGGCGCAGTCTCCACAACCAATAAGTCGACTTTTGGCGGAAGATTAACCGATAACGGCTCTTGCTCTAAGAAACTAATTGAGTAAGTATCCCCTTCTTTTAAGAATTCGTCGCCGTCAACCACTTTCAAAGGAACGCTAATCTGCTCAAATGTTTGTGGATTCATGAAATAGGCGCTTTCTCCATCTTTATATAAATACTGATGGTCTCTTTTAAGAACCGCCACATCGTTGACTTTTGCGCCGTTGATAAAGCTTTTTTCCGTGGTTGAACCGCTTCGTAAGTTTTTGACTTTGACTTTTATATTAGCGCTTCCCCGCCCCATCTTAATATGTTCATAAGATAGAACTTGCAATAGGTTTCCGCTTTCTTCAAAAATTATTCCAGATCTCAGTTCTTGAACTCCAATCATGATAATAAGTTTAGAACGGTTCTGACACCGTGTCCAGTCCCCCCTTTCGGTCCAAGATCATTTGCTTTCGCTAAAAACGCCGGCCCTGCAATATCCATGTGGGCCCAGGGCTTATTGCTAACAAACTCTTCCAAGAAAAGCGCCGCCGTAATTGCGCCGCCGTATCTGGTATTTGGGATATTGGCAATGTCCGCCACTTCGCTTTTATTCAATTCCTGATAATCTTTTTCCAATGGCAGCTCCCACATCTTTTCGCCGGCCGCAAATGCCGCACTTTTTATTTCCTGGAGTAAATTCTGATTGTTTGAGAAAAGTCCCGTGACATCGGTGCCCAAAGCAATCATGCAAGCACCGGTTAGAGTGGCAAAGTCCAAAATTTTAGTAGCATTTTCTTTAACCGCGTAAGACAAACTGTCAGCCATGGTTACCCTTCCCTCGGCATCGGTATCTAAAACTTCTATTGTTTTCCTATTCATTGCTTTTACCACATCCCCGGGGACTAAAGATTTTCCGGAAATTAGATTTGGCGTTGCCGCCACAATTCCCAAAATCTTAAGCTGAGGTTTTATTCTGGAGATCACTGAGAAAACAGAAAGAACAATGGCTGCGCCGGACATATCACATTTCATATCAATCATCCCGTTGCCGGTTTTAACGTTGATTCCGCCGCTGTCAAAAGTGATTCCTTTTCCGACCAACGCCAATTTTTCCTTGCTTGAACTTTTATCGGGAGTATATTCCAGAACAATGAATTTAGGTTCTGTTTCTGCTGCTCTGGCGATCCCCAAAAACGCTTCCATTCCCAATTTTTTTGCTTGCTCTCTATTGAAAACCTGACATTTGATATGTTTAGGGTCTTTTTTGGCAATCTCTTGTGCGAGATTTGCTAAATAGGTCGGCGTTGCTACTGCTGCTTGTTCATTTACCAAATCGCGGGCAAGAGTCGTCGCTTCACAGTAAACTTTGGCTTTCTCAATACCTTCCTTGACAGCCGCTGAAGTTGCGCCGGAAATAATTATCGTCTCCAATTCTTTTTTATCTTTTTCTTTGGTTTTATATTTATCAAAATCGTAACTTCCTAATATTAAACCTTCGGCAATAAATTGCGCTGCGTCTTTTGGCTCTAAAGTGATTTCGCTATTTGGAATTTGCAAAGCGATTGAAGAGGCTTTTCCCTTGTTTTTTACTGCGAATGAGCCCGCTGCTCTTCTTAAATCATCGGCAATAAAATCTTTTTCTTTTCCAAGTCCTAAAAGAATAATTGATTTTGCTAATGAAGTTCCCTCTAAATAAAAATTGAGGGTTTCCCCTCTTTTAGCTGTAAATTTGGCCGTTTCAATAGCCTTAATAATACTTGTTTGCAGCTTTGACTCTAGAGTTTCGAAGTTTGCGAACAACTGTGGCTGCTTTTCGGTTTGAAAAGCAAAAATTATAACGGCATCGGTGGAGATTTTATCCAAAGAATTACTGGAAAATTCAAATTGCATAAACCCTATTCTAACATTTGAAGCTTAAAAAATAAAGAGTTGGGGAAATTTTGAAGAGATTATCTACTGCGTCTACCCAAACTTGGCAATCCACCAGAAAATGCCGTCCTAATTCCGTTACTAACATTTTGAGCCCAATTGAATTGTGAGTCAGTCATCATCTGGTCAATGTCTTTAGCATTTATAGCTTTTATGGCAACTTTGAACTTAGGTTGAATATATAAATCATCGGCTAACGACTTTGCATCCTTAAGACCTAATGACGCCTTGTACGAAAAGGCGCCCACGCGACCTCTGCCTGTAGAAGATAAGGCAATAAATCCTATAAATGAACGTACTAAATCAGGAGGAAAATCATCTGGATTTTTTGACAAGTCTTCTGGATCCGGAGGAATTACCACTGCCATCCGCTCACCTGTTCGCCCATAAAAATGTCTCCTTAACAATTCCCTCTCTATCCAATTATGTAAAACGCTTTCTACAGCATAGTAGCTTATGGGTATTTTCGGCGGAATAGGATTTTGAGCTTCAACAATTTCTCTTGCTAATACTAGGGCTACACGAGAAGCATCTCCCGAAATCCATCTTAGACCTGTTTCGGCTTCGGTTCTGAGTAAATGTAGCTCAGGTCTTAAAGCTGCTCTTCTTGATGTAACTCTATCTGGTGACATATCAGCTGTATTATAAGCTAAAAAGAAGATGTTTTACAAATCTATTAAGATATTTATGGGCGAAGAGTGCCCCAAGAGCATTTGCTTCTTGCGAAGCGGCAGATTCTCACCTTTCAGGTTAGAATACCATGCTCGAGAAAACAATTTTCCAAAGCTAACGCTTTCAAAATTTGTTTTGTGGGCGAAGAGGGATTCGAACCCTCAAGACCTTGCGATCAATAGTTTTTGAGACTATCGCGTATACCGTTCCGCCACTCGCCCACACTGACAATTATAACAAAAAAATGCTCAGCATACATCAAACGCGAGCACAACGTCATGAATTGTCGGGCTGTTGAATGTCTGCGATCTGCTGATTCAGCTGAGCAAGCTTATCATTAGCATGTAAGAGTGATATTGTGCTACCCATTAAAATTACCAAGCCTCCCGCAAGACCCGTTGAGATAGTATCTGCATCAGCTTTCGCTCCCGCCAATAAAGCCGTCAGAGTAACCGCGCAAAGCCCAATGCCTCCGGCGTAGACAATAGCGGAAAAATTTCTCAAAGACCTATATCCACCGACTCTTGCCGCTAATTCATCTATAGAAGGCTGGGGCCCTTGACTAGACGTCAGTTGTTCTAATTCTAAATCAACAGGAATTTCTTCAACATCTATCACTACTGTTTGCCCATCCCGTCTGGAAATAGCCTCATCGGGAAATGATCTTTGTGCCGTTTCAATCATAGCTTTGCATCTTAACAATCTTAAGAGGTTTTTGTCAAAATTTTGCCAAATTTACGCAAAAAATTAAACTAACAGTTGTCAGGTGCTAGTTTAATTTTGCATTAAAATCTCGCTCTTGCGAAACAATAATGTTACACCGTTGGTTCCGGTTGAACCGGCGCTGCTGGTTCCTGAGCTGGTGTCTCAGCTGGCGCTTGAACTGGCTCTTGCGGAGCTGGTTCCGGCATTGGCGCTGGCGTTGGTTCGACAACTGGTGCTTGAACTGGTTCAGGCATTGGTGTTTGAACCGGCGCTCCCATTGGGTCTACTGCTGGTTGTGTTTGATTATTATCGTCCATTTAAAATATCACCTCCCATCGCCCCTCGAAGTTCTGTCTTGCAGAACGAAGTGGGGTCTTTTTTCTCTAGAATTATCATACCTAAAAATGCTGGCGGAAAGCAAGAGGCTTTTCAAAAAACTATTCTGACCTGTCCGACTTAAGACGCTCCGTGAGCCGTGAACGAATAGTTCTGAAGAGGCGAACGGCAAGTCTAGTCGGATTCGCGTTTTTTCTCAACGTTATAAAAACGGATTCTGTCGCCGCGGAATAACAAATCAATTTCGCCCATCGGTCCGTTTCGGTGTTTGGCAATTAAAAGTTTAGTTGGGATGACGTCGGAAATTATATCCGGGTCCGGCCGGTACAAAAACATTACAACGTCGGCATCCTGCTCAATTGCTCCCGATTCACGCAAATCTGCCAACTGTGGCTTTCTTTCTCCCCGGTGCTCCACCGCGCGGGACAACTGCGAAACCGCAATCACCGGAATCTTTAATTCTCTAGCCAAGTTTTTTAGCCCCTGGGAAATAATTGAAACTTCCTGGACGCGGTTATCGTATCTTCTGCCGGGATCTGCGAGCTGCAAATAATCAACGATCAAAAGTTTAACACCATGCTCCATTTGCAAACGTCTGGCTTTGGTACGCATTTCGGCAATGGTGATTCCCGGCGTATCGTCGATAAAAATCGGGGCATCGGCCAGTTGCCCCATGGCGGTAGACAACTTGGTAAAATCCGGTTCGGAAAGCTTACCGGTTTTTAATCTCCACGCGTCAACGTCCGCCTGCCCCACCAAAAGCCTATCCACCAATTCTTCCTGGCTCATTTCCAAAGAGAACATCCCGACCGGAATTTTTTGCTCCACCGCAACGTTTTGCGTAATGTTAACCACCATCGCGGTTTTTCCCTGACCGGGGCGCGCCGCCAATATAAGCAAATTCGACGGCTGCATACCCGAAAGCAGATTATCCAAATCGGTAAAACCGCTTTTTACTCCCCGGTATCCCGCTCCCTTTTTATGTAACTCATCAATCCTATCAAAACTTTCCGCTAAGCTATCTTTAATCGGAATAAAGCCTTTTAGGTTTCGCCCTTGGGAGATGGCAAAAATCGAAGCCTCTGCTTTGTCTAATAACTCCCCCACTTCACTGTTTTCCTTGAAAGAATTTTCGGCAATTTGCGTTCCGACCGAAATTAAATTGCGCTTAGTCGAGGCTTCTTTAACCATGTCCGCGTAATTTTCAATGTTGGCGGCAGTCGGCACGGAATTGACCAACTCCGAAAGATAAGAAGATTCGACTTTGTCGCCGTTTTTTATTTTCTTGAATTCCCGGTTAAGCGTTACGACGTCAATCGGTTTTCGCTGTTCGTATAAACTAAGCATTGCATCGTAAATTATGCCGTTAATGTCGTTGTAAAAATCTTCCGGTGCTAAAATTTGCGAGACCAAACCGATCGAATCTTTGTCGATTAAAATCGCTCCCAATACACTTTGTTCTGCGTCTTCGCTGCGCGGAGGAGTTCTATCTGCCATATTAGTTTAGTATTAAGACTTTAGTAGAAAACTTGTAAATTATCAAGAAGCAAAATTACCAAGTTGCCGGCGGAGCCTCTTTGGAAACACCTCTGGTAGGCCAAGGTCCATGCCCGTTTTCTAGTTGCGCCAACGTGCCCTTTGTATTTTCCACATCTGCAGCTACAATTCGCTCTTCTTCTGGAGTTCTTGGACTAGATCCGCGCAATAATTGAAATCTTCGAGCTGTTTGAGCCGTTGTATGCTCCCTTGATCCTGAACCTTCTCCTGTGGCATGCGGCCCGGATGACTCAAGTTCTCCTCTCGCTTCTTCTCTTAAATCAGCGAGTCCATCCGCAATCTCCCGCGGAGTTAATAATTCAAACCCTCCCATTGTTGCATGCGGCGCTCCTAACTCTCTTATTGGTTCCTGATCTGGTCTCCTTGGCATAGATGAAATATATTACTGCGGGGTTTGTTTGTCAACGGGGAGAATTAGGCAGCTACTTTTTCTAATGAAATAGTAAATGTTGCGGGTCGACTGTCGCCGGGTTGAAGCATATTCTCAGGACTATTGAATGGCTTATTTGGATCGTTTTCAACCGGCTCTATGCAGAGATAACCTGTGTCCGGTTTACCATCTGGATCCTCTTTGCCATCTGTATATCTTCCAACCCAATAATTGGCATATGGTAACCCCTCCTGAGCAAGAATTATCTTTGGACAACCGGGAATCTGAACAACATTTATAGCTTTTAGAATCTTTATTTTATTCCCTGCGATATCATCGGTTACATCTTCGTCATTTACTAAAGTTCCCTTATATCCTTCGGGAGCATTCCAATATAGATGCTCAGCAAAATTAATCGCCGCTGGCTCCACTCCGTTATTCCTGTGGGTTGTTTCGCATTTAAATACACCTTTCTTTACGCTAAGACGTTGTTCAACTGTTACTCCCGAGGGATATCTACCCGGAGCATCCTTAATGACATATCTAATTATCACACCTTCCCCATCATCAGTCTTTATCGCTTCGCAATCATCGCTGTTTCGCATGCTGCCATGCTGTTTAAGTCCATAAAGATCTTTTTCATCAGGTCCAAAAATTGGAGTACAAGGATGAGTATTTGCCGATTTTCCGTCGCCTCTTTTAACAGAAGTTAAAATTGGGATTCCTCCGAGCTCAAGCTTGATAATTCTTCCTCCGCGGGAATCAATAACTAAGGCATCCCCTTCTAAATTGTGAACTTCAATTGGGTTTTTATGCAAAGCGCCTTGTTCTTCTTCAGGCATATAAATTATTTTTACCCCAAAACCAGAACTTGGGTTTCTTCCGGAAGTTTGTCTTCGGCAAAACTAATTTTTGCTTGAACCGAAACTGCTTCTTTACCTAAAGCTTTGGCAGTTTCTTTCGCTTTTAAGCCATACAAAACAACAATGCTTGGTTCCATAGCGGTAATCATTGATTCACTGGCATCTGTATCGGCATTGATAATGACAACTTGATA
>DATKGY010000043.1:0-3390 GCA_035510535.1 Patescibacteria group bacterium | reverse complement strand
CAGCAATCAATCCTAGTTCTAAATTCTAATTTACGCCTGGTGAACTTCTGTTCCCGTTTTTGTTTCTTTATCTACTTTGATCGCGATTTCTTGTCCCTTTTTGCCCGATTGAACTTGTGCGTGCTCAAGTTGCATCGATTCAACTATTTGCTCAAATTCGTTTTCGCCGTGAACAAATTTTACTTTGCCCCCAACTTTTAAAGCTTTATCAAGTTTAACTACCGCGACGCCAATTTTATCGTAGTAGTGAATGACCTTTCCGACTAAATCTTTATCCGCCATAAGTGTCACCTCCCCCGGCCCTTTTAGATTTTGAATTAAGGGTACAGCTGTATGATAGCAAAATACGCCTTAAGCTTCAATAAAGATTAAAAATCGTGTAGAATTAATTTTTATGCACAAAATTGTCGTTTTTCTAATATTTGCGGCCGTTCTAATTTTGATAGGGTTTTTGGGAAATAATATTTACTCGAGAGTTTTAAATAATAAATCTTCGGTTGTGTCCCCTGTTCCGGATTTCTTAACCATCCTCGTCAATAAAGAAGTCTCAACGCTTAATTTATGGTTGCCATCGCTTAAAAATAAGCTTTCTGCTAATTTAAAAACGCCGGAAATTAGCGCTCAGTCTGCTTTAATTTTCGACATTACAACTAAAGAAGTGCTCTATTCAAAAAACCCAACTGAAAAATTACCAATGGCCTCTTTAACTAAAATCATGACGGCGATTGTTGCTTTGGAAAATAAAAAGAAGGACGACACTTATGTTGTAAGTAAAGACGATTTAGTTGGCGAAGATTCGATGGGATTGAGCGTTGAAGAAAAGCTTTCATTATCAGAACTTTTATACGGGATGATGTTGCATAGCGGTAACGATGCAGCCGAAGTTTTAGCTAATAATTTTCCCGGCGGAAGAGCAGCTTTTGTTAATGCGATGAATAATAGGGTAAAAGCTTTGGGTTTGTCTGACACTAGTTTTACTAATCCGACCGGACTCGAAGGGGATGGCAAACAATATACAACTGTGTATGACGTAGTGGTAATGACAGAGTACGCGCTTGTCAATTTCCCTTTGTTTGATCAAGTCGTTTCCACTTTTGATTATAATATTCCCCAAACCGATACACATAAAGCCTTTTACTTAGAAAATGAAACCAATTTATTAACCAGCTATCCGGGGGTTAAGGGAGTAAAAGACGGTTACACGCCGGAAGCCGGACTTTGTTTGGTGACTTATCTTGATTACGGTGGACACAAGATTGTCGGAGTGGTCTTAGGTAGTGACGATCGGCGTGGCGAAATGATTGAACTTTTGGATTATTCCTTAAAATCTTTAGGCATCACCCCGCCCCCACATGGTTGACATTATCTTTAGTTGTTGATAATATACTTCTTAATCCTGCCTCATAAATATGTCAGAAAAATTAGGTGCGAAAGATATTCCTCGGGATGAAAAAGGACAAGAAGTGCAAGGCGCACTTGATACGCTCGCAAGAAATTATGCAGAGGCTAGAGTTCCCCAAAACACTGCGCTTATTGAACAAATTACAATTTTAGCGAAACTTTTGGGAGCTGACGGTATTGATATCAAAGCGAACGCAGTAGATGACAATGTTGAATCTTTGGTGTTTGATGGTGAATCAGACGAAAGATTTAATGGGGAATATCGACAGCGTATTGCCAGAAGTCTATCAATGTCCCTTGCGGTAGATTTTGTTTCACAACATCAACAACTGGGAATTCCCTATTTATTATTTCCAGTTCCTACAACAGAAAAAGGTAGATATAACATGGTTGGTCTTACTGGGAGTTCTGTTGCTGGTGTTTTTACAACGGAAAATGGTGCTGTAATGTATTGCGTAAGGGGAGCAGATAAAGGTTTTATGTCAGGAGTTTTAGAAAGATATGCCAAAAGATTTGGAGAATCTTATGAAGATCCGATTGAAGGTTCTCGAATAATATTCCCTCAAAGATCATAATTTTGTACTCCCTTACCACGGTTGATTAAATTAGCCTCTTAAGGTAAAATTGTAATACGTTAGTCTCGACCGCTGTCTACGTTCAATCGTGGCCGAGTCTATACGCGCCGCGGTGGTGAAATGGTATACACGAGGGCCTTAAGAGCCTTTGCCTTTAATCGGGCGTGAGAGTTCGACTCTCTCCCGCGGCACCCGGGGAATAGCTCAGTTGGTAGAGCGCGCGGTTTGGGACCGTGAGGTCGGAGGTTCGAGTCCTCTTTCCCCGACAAAATTTCGTATAATAAATAGGAGCTTGCGGGATTAGTTGATCGGTTCAACATTTGCTTTCCAAGCAAAAAAGAGGGGTTCGACTCCCCTATCCCGCTCCAAAAATTAGTGGAGCCATGTGAAGAAAATATTCACCGATTCGTAAAAGCCGTAAAGTCCTAAGCCGATAAATGCCAGTCCGCCGATAATTAAAACAATGGGATGTTTTACTACTTCAACGGTTCTTTTTGGGAAGGCGAATAAGCCGATGGTCAAAAGCATGTGTCCCAAGAGAATGCCAATTGAGAAACCAAAAACGTTTATCAGCGTAAACAACGGAATATAGCCGGCAAAATCGTCCAGTCCCAAGACAAAAGGAATGGCCAGCGAAAAAATCACTAAATTTATAAATGACAGTTTTTTGGTTTTGGTTAAATTTAAATTTGGAACGAAAAATCTTAAAATTGGCCGGAAAATTGTATTGACAATGTTTAGTTGATCCTGCAAAAGCGAAACCGGCATTTTTAATTTGATAAAGCTTTCCCGCTGTTTTAGAAATTCTTCAAAGCTTTCCTGCGCCATGCGTAAAAGTACCACTGCAGCAATAAAAATCATGATTATCATTAAGGGCGGGATGGCCTTGAAAACGGTCCAGATGATTAAAATCAAAAATGTGCCAAAACCGTTACCCACAGCAGTTCCTAACTCAATGGCAATCCGTTTTTTCCAGCCAGGGTTGGTCTTCATCAGATTGCCGGTGAAAATGGCAAAATCAATGGCGGTTTTGAGATAAATGATAATGCCAAACAAGACTTCCCTTCTGCGAAAATCCAAAATAATCGGTTGGCCGACATTAAACGAAGAAAGGATTAGTAGAAGTCCATAAAGTAAAGTAGCCAGTCCTAAGAAAGTTAAAAAGGTTAAAAAAATGGGGAAAGCCTGTTCAATTAAGATTTTTTTGAGTCTTTTATTCATGTAGATAAATTCTTCACTTTATCCCACACAAAGTGAAGGATAAATTCTTTTCGATTATACAACAAACATTAGATTTCTGCTTCAAGAGGAAATTTATTAATGGGTGGAAGACGGGGTTCGAACCCGCGACCCCCTGGACCACAACCAGGTGCTCTACCACTGAGCTACATCCACCATCTCGCTATGCTCGATG
>DATKGY010000042.1:0-14136 GCA_035510535.1 Patescibacteria group bacterium | reverse complement strand
AACTTTTTGCACGTAGCCCTTGTCAACTAAAGATTTAATTAAAGTATGAACGGTTGAATTGCTTTTGTGCCCGGTGCCTTGCGCAATTTCAGCTAAGGTTGGCGAATAGCCATACTGTCTTTGAAACTGGGCCAAAAACTCCAACACCGCTCTTTCTTTTCTGTATAAAACTCCAGCCATAATTTTTTGTACGCAAAATATGTGTACTATTATTTTATACGAAAAATATTGGAACATTGTCAAGAAGTCAGACTGTATCAATGTGTGGTAAAATTGAAGCATGAAATTTAAACTTGTTTCGGATTTTAAGCCGACCGGTGATCAGCCGCAGGCCATCGAAAAGCTGACACAAGGACTCAAAGATAACAAGGAGAACCAAGTGCTCTTGGGTGTTACTGGCAGTGGAAAAACCTTCACCATGGCAAATGTGATTCAAAATGTACAAAAGCCGACATTGATTATTTCACACAACAAAACCTTGGCCGGGCAGCTTTATCAGGAATTTAGGGATTTTTTCCCAAACAACGCTGTTTGCTATTTTGTTTCGTACTATGATTACTATCAACCAGAGGCTTACATTCCGCAAAGCGACACTTATATTGAAAAGGAAGTTGAAATCAACGAAGAAATCGACAAATTAAGACTGGCGGCAACTACTAATTTATTGACCAGAAAGGATATTATCGTGGTTGCTTCGGTTTCGTGTATTTACAACCTCGGTTCGCCTCTGGAGTATGGCAAATTTGTCATGGAATTGGCTCAGGGCGTCAAAATCGACCAAAAAAGCATTATGGTACGTTTGGCTGATTTACAGTATGAGCGCAACGATTACGGCTTTAACCGTGGCACTTTTAGGGCTCGTGGAGAAGATATTGACTTGTTTCCAGCTTATTTGGATTATGGCTTGAGAATTGTCATTAAAAATAACTTCATTCGGGCAATTCTAGAGTTTGATTCCTTAACCGGAGACATCATTAAAGAATTGAAATACGCCATTATCTATCCTGCCAAGCACTACATGACTGACCCGAATTCATATAAAAGTATCTTTCCGAAAATTAGAAGCGATTTAGATAAAAGAGTTAATGAATTTAAAGCTCAGGGCAAACTTTTGGAAGCACAACGTATTAATCAACGCACTAATTTTGACTTAGACATGATTCGGGAGTTAGGTTACGTTAACGGAATTGAAAACTATTCCAGCTATTTTGAAAATAGAGCGCCCGGACAGCCGCCATACACGCTTTTGGATTACTTCAAAAAATGTTCGGATGATTTTCTGACGATTATTGACGAGTCGCACATTACTGTCCCACAAATCCGGGGAATGTATAACGGCGACCAGGCTAGAAAAGGAACTTTAATCGATTACGGATTTCGCCTTCCCTCCGCTTTGGATAACCGACCGCTTCGGTTTGAAGAATTCATGCCAAGAACAAAACAACGCATCTACGTCAGCGCCACACCGGATGAATACGAAATTTCTTTGGCAACTCAAGATGATGGAATTGCCGAGCAGCTAGTGAGACCAACCGGTTTAATTGATCCGTTGGTGACGGTCAAGCCAACCAAAGGGCAGATCGAAGACCTGATTTTAGAGATTGATAAACGCGTTAAAAAAAAGCAACGCGTTCTGGTCACCACTCTGACGAAAAGAATGGCTGAGGATTTGTCTTCGTATCTTGAAGAAAGAAATATAAAAGTTACCTATTTACACTCCGATATTGAGACTTTTGAAAGGCAAGACGTCTTAGATCGTTTAAGACGCGGCGACCACGACGTATTAATTGGAATTAATTTACTAAGGGAAGGTTTGGATTTGCCGGAAGTATCGCTTGTTGTAATTTTAGATGCTGACAAAGAAGGATTTTTACGCAGCCGGACTTCACTAATTCAGACCATGGGGCGGGCGGCCAGAAACGTTGACGCCGAAGTTCTAATGTATGCCGATGTGGTAACCGGTTCAATGCAGTCAGCCATCGACGAGGTGGAAAGAAGACGGGAAGTACAACTAGCCTACAATAAAGAACAACATATTACTCCCCGCTCAATTGAAAAAATAATCAGGGAAAGAATGGTAGAAAAAGAACAAAAAGAAGAAGAAATCAATTATTTATTAACTTTGAGCAAGAAGGATGTTTTATTACCCGATGAAAAAGAGAAAATTGTAAAAAGATTAAGTAAAGAAATGCGCGAAGCTGCTAAGGATTTAGACTTTGAAACCGCCACAATCTTAAGGGACCAAGTCAAACTCCTGAAGTAATAGCTTAGAACCTTTCCTTTGAGGAGCTCTGTGACCCTGGCTGTTCACCCGAGTTGTTATATGTGCAATTTAACAAATGCGCATCAAGAGGATGTATCTCGAATGTATCTCCCCCATTAAGCTCCTGCTGGTTCTCCTGTTCTCTATGTGCGTTTTCGTTATCTAGTCTTCGTGCTCTTTCTCTGTCTAATCTTTTAAGTCCCCTTCTTAATTCTTTACCGCTCATTGGATAAAGATAACCATAGCGACGAACATAGACACGTTGATGAGCTTCTTCTCTTTGCCAAAACTTTAATTTCATTGCCTGTATCTTAACGCTCTTTATTATCGCTGTCAACACTAAAATCCGCTGATGTTTTCGATGTGTTGGATAGATTTGGGTTCACCATTCTCCAAATCAATTAAAATGGCATCAATGCGTAACGCTTGCGGGAGTTTGGAATGGAGCATTTTGTAATATTCGCAGGTTCTTATCAATTTATATAATTTTGAATAACTGATGGCTTCGATTGCGCCACCATAAAGACTAGTAGTTCTGGTTTTGACCTCAATGAAAACTAAAATATTTTGAAAAGTTGCGATGATATCAATTTCCCCGTAACCTTTGCGGAAGTTTCTATCGATGATTTCATAACCTTTACTTATGAGGAATTTGCAGGCTTCATCTTCTCCAAGCCGGGCAATTGCGTTGGGAATAAACATTTAAATTATTTCTTATTTGTCCTTAGATAATAAAGTTTAGCTCTTCTGACGGTGTTTTTTGAGTGGGATTTAACGGTCACTTTTTCAATATTTGGCGAGCCAATCGGGAAAATCCTTTCAACCGCGATGTCACCAACCAGTTTTCTAACTGTGAACATTTTATTTTCGCCGCGGCCCTTAATCGCTAAAACCACGCCTTCAAAAATCTGTGTTCTGGTTTTTTCGCCTTCCTGGATTTTTTGATGTACTTTAACAACGTCTCCCGGAACAAAATCAATAGTTGAAATCATAGCTAATTATTATACCTTAAGTTTTGGAATTACTCAAGAATTACTTTTGCAGGCCTTAACAAACTCTAAAAATATCGGGTGTGGCCGAAGCGGCCGGCTTTTATATTCCGGATGTCCCTGGGTACCCATATAAAATGGGTGAATTTCTTTTGGCAGCTCTACTATCTCGGCCAAATTTTCGATTACTGATCTAGCCGAAATAATCATCCCGTTCTTCTCAAAATCTTTGGCAAAGTCATCATTAAATTCATATCTGTGTCTATGCCGCTCGCTGGTAATGCCTTTTTCCTCATTTTTAAAGTCATGATACTTTTTGTAGATTTCAAACGCTCTTGTACCTAGTTTTACTTTGGCGTCCCAACCGCCAAGCCTCATTGTCCCACCATACGCCCTTCTTTTTATTAACTCCTTTTGCGCGGGAATGAAGTGAATTACAGGATGTTTGGTTCTTTTGTCGTTTTCCTCGGTATTGGCGTCTTTGAAACCGATGATGTCTCTGGCAAATGCAATAACCGCTAACTGCATGCCGTAACAAAGCCCCAAGTATGGAATCTTGTTGGTTCTGGCATAAGAAGCGGCCGCAATCATCCCCTCAGCGCCTATTTGGCCCCAACCAATCGGCACAATTATTCCTGCTGGTTTGCCAATAATTTTCTCCGCGCCTTCTTTCTCGACTTTTTCGGCATCTACCCATTTGGTTTTAATACTGACACCGTCTGCCCATGCCGCGTGGTCAATGGCGTCAAAAAGCGCCGCGTAGGAATCACGCAATTGATATTCGCCTGTGCCAAAATATTTTCCAACAATCGCAATTTCCACCGTATCTTTGGTATTTTTAGTACTATCGACAAATTTCTGCCAAGGTTTAAGGTCGGCTTTTCTAACCGGCAGGCCTAACTTTTTCATGATTTTTGTTTCTAATTCCTGCTGATGTAAAACCATCGGGATTTCGTAAACTGAAGGAAGATCGGGGTTGGAAATAATGTCGTCTTTGTGCATGTTGCAAAAAAGTGCCAAACGGTCTTTGCGTCTTTGGTCAAGATATTTTTCACCTCTCGTGACCACAAAATCCGGCTGGATTCCCATTGAATTTAGAGTTCTAACCGAAAGCTGCGCCGGTTTAGTTTTCGGTTCGCCCAAATGACCGGGAGTTGGAACATAACTCACATGGACATGCAAAACATCGTTGGGTTTTTTTAAGGTCATCATGCGGGAGGCTTCGTAGTAAAAAACATTTTGATATTCTCCGGCAGTTCCGCCTAGCTCTATCATGACGATGTGTGCTCCTGTTTTTCTTCCTAAACCCTCAACCCTACTGATAATTTCGTTGGTGATATAGGGAATTGCCTCGACGTCTTCACCATTATATTCAAACTTTCTTTCTCGGTCGATAACTGTTTTGTAGATCTGTCCCATGGTGACAAAGTTATCTTTACCCATGTCTTCGTTTAAGAATTTTTCGTAAGTGCCAATATCCATGTCCGCTTCGGTGCCGTCGTCGCACAAAAACGGATCGCCGTGTTCGATTGGATTTATGGTACCTGCGTCAAGATTTAGATAATTTTCGAATTTTAGCGGAGCAACTTTATATCCCGCGGCTTTTAATAAAAGCGCAATAGAAGCCGACGTAGTGCCTTTGCCGATGCCTGAAATGACTCCTCCGGAGACAAAAATGTATTTCGTAGAATGTGATTTAGAACTTCTAGCGGGCACGACTTATATTATCAAACCTTTCCTAAACAGTCAATTACCTCTTTTCTTCTAAAACATTCATCCCTCTTTCAAACATTTTTGCCAAAAGTTCCAACGCATTATTAAAATCAGGTTTAACCACAGATGGAATCCCCATTTCATCTAACCTATCATTCATTGCAATTTCTTCTTCAACTATTGGATCTATTCTCTTAACAACTACTATTTTTTACCCGCTCTATAGGCATCCACAACGGGTCTCTCTTCGGAAAACGCTGCGATATGCACAACGGCCGATTCTATTCCATGCTGGTCCATAAAATCATTAAGATCTTGTGGTATTTGATCCCCCGTTTCCGCATTCATATCAAATACTTCTACGCATAAATCTTTTTGAGCTTCCACTAACACAGGTGATTCAACTAAAAACACCGAATGTCCCTTCAGCGTTAAGCGAAGTCTTTCTATTTGAGCAGCTCTAGATTCTTGTACTTCTCTCATAAATTGGAGACGCTTTTGATAATAACTTTGAGCGGCAGACCGGATTCGAACCGACTCGACCTGTCCGATGAACATCGAACCATTCTACTGCTGAGCGGGATGCGAGAATCGAACTCGTGTCTCCACCTTGGGAAGGTAGCATACTACCATTGTACTAATCCCGCGTTACTCACGAAATATTATACAATAACTAGTTGCTAATCACTAATGGCTAGTTGCTAAGTTATCTTGGTAGTTGCAGAATGTTTCCGGAAAAAATTAAACTGGGATTTGTTAGATTATTAGCTTTTGCAATATCAACCCATCTGTAACCGTCTCCGTAAGTCCTGATCGCAATATCCCAAAGAAAATCACCTTTTACAACAGTATAAGTATTGCTGGTAATCGGGTTTTGTACTTGTGCCGGTTTAGCTTGAGCTATTATCGTTTTTGGTGCAACATCCGGTACAATTAATTTTGTGCCGGCGTAGATCACTCCCGGATTTTCTAGATGATTGGCGTTTGCTAGATCAACCCAATTGTAACCTGAGCCATAAATCTTTTCGGCTATTGACCACAGATAATCTCCCGATTGGACTGTGTAGGTTTTTGGCATTTCTTTTGCCGCCTGTTCCTTTGCGGTTGTTGAAGCCGATCCGGTTTGTCCCTGATTTGAATTACTTCTGGATTTGATGAATGAAAAAGCTAAAACCAAAGCGACGACTACCACTACCGCTCCTAAAAATAAACTGGTGTAAGACTCTCCCCATTTAATTTGCGACAATAAGCCTTGCTTTTTAGCTGGGGCCTGTTTTGTTTTTTTAGATTTTGGCATTTATTACTCCTTTCCAGGCAGAAATTATCGAGGCAGCTTGTTTGGCGGGGTGAACGGGACTCGAACCCGCGACCTCTTCCGTGACAGGGAAGCGCTCTAACCAAACTGAGCTACCACCCCAAACGCCTTCAATCCTAACAAATAATTGAAATCTAGTCAATGCTTCGGTTATACTCAACATGCCATGTCAAATCAGGAACTTGCAAAATTATTAAGAAACGTGGCGGCAGCCTACACGATTAAAGATGAAAAGAAATTTCACTTTCAAATCGTCGCTTACCAAAACGCCGCAGAAACAATTAACGGCTTGACTAAAGAAGTAAAAGATTTTTATAAAGAAGGAAAACTTGAGGAGATTCCGGGCATCGGGCAGACGTTGATGTCGCGCTTACAGGAACTTTTTGAGAAAGGCAAAGTTTCCCATTTTGATTGGGCGCTAAAAGGTATTCCGAAAGCTGTTTTTCCGCTCTTAGATGTTCCCTCCTTCGGCCCCAAAAAGGCATATAGATTAGCCGTTGAGTTCAATTTGAAAAATCCTGAGACTGTTTTAGATGATTTAGAAAAAGTTGCTAAAGCAAATAAAATCGCGCCGCTGAAGGGTTTCGGCGAAAAATCCCAAGCTGACATTTTACAAGCTATTGCGGAATTTAGACAAGGAGCCGGAAAAACTACCAGAATGACTTTGCCCTATGCCCAAGAAGTAGCTGATAAAATCGTTGAACACATGAAAGCCTGCAAAGCAGTGATTGAGATTCAACCATTGGGCAGCTTACGAAGACAAGTCGCAACCATTGGCGACATCGATTTAGCTGTTGCATCAAATGATCCGAAAGCTGTTCTAGAGCATTTTACGCAGTATCCATACGTGGAAAGGGTAATCGAAAAAGGCGATGTTTCCTCTTCAATTTTAACTTCCGGTGGAAAGCAAATCGACCTTCTCATTCAACCTCCGGATGCATTTGGCTCTTTACTGCAACATTTTACCGGCAGCAAGAACCATAATGTTCACTTAAGAGACTTTGCGCTTAAAAAGGGTCTTTCTTTATCTGAATACGGAATTAAATATTTAAAACAAAAAGGACGATTGAAAAAATACGACAGCGAAGAAAAATTTTATGATGCGCTTGGTCTAGGATGGATTCCGCCAGAAATCCGTGAAGATCAGGGCGAGATTGAAGCGGCAGAAAAAAATGACCTACCGAAACTGGTTGAATTGCAAGATATTAAAGGAGATTTGCATTTGCATTCCGATTTTCAGATTGAACCAAGTCATGATTTGGGAAAGAACAATTTCAAGGAAATGTTGGATAAGGCGGAGATATTAAATTACGAATATGTCGGTTTTGCCGAGCACAATCCCAGTCAGGCAAAACATTCTCCAGAAAAAATATACGAACTTTTGCAAAAACGAAATGAAAAGATTGAGCAAATTAAATCAGGGATAAAAAATGTTCGTATATTTAAATTACTCGAAACAGATATTTTACCAAACGGGAGCTTAGCAATCGATAATAAGTTCCTTGATATTCTCGACGCGACGATTGTTTCTATTCATAGCGTTTTTAATATGAATAAGAATGATATGACCAAACGGGTGATTGCCGGACTTTCACATCGGAAGGCCAAAATCCTCGCTCACCCGACCGGTAGGTTATTGAATCAACGACCAGGATACGATTTGGATTGGGATAAAGTCTTTGAGTTCTGCAAAGCGAATCATAAAGCCTTGGAAATAAATAGCTGGCCGGACCGCTTGGATCTGCCCGACTCAATTATTAGATTGGCAGTTAATGCAGGTATAAAAATGGTTATCAACACCGATAGTCATGCGATATGGCAAATGGAGATGATGAGATATGGTGTTTCGATGGCCAGACGAGGATGGGCTACAAAGAATGACATCCTCAACACATTGTCGTATAATGATTTTCTAGATTGGTTACAAAAATAGAAAGGAGGTGTCACAAATGAATAGTACTTTAATCTTACTCGCTATTGTTTTGATAATCGTAGGCTTCGTCTGGTACCTCTACAACAGCATTATCGTTGCCAGAATGAGAGTTTCCGAAGCTCTTTCGCAGATTGATGTTCAACTCAAAAGAAGGACGGATTTAATCCCTAACCTAGTAGAAACTGTTAAAGGCTATGCCAAACACGAACGGGAATTATTTGAAAAAGTAACAGAGGCGCGTGCAAGTCTTGTTTCGGCCAAAGGACCGGCAGAAAAAGCTAAGGCGAATAATCAACTTTCACAGACTTTGAAATCAATTTTCGCTGTCGCAGAAGCCTATCCTGACTTAAAAGCCAGTCAAAATTTTATGGAACTTCAGGAAGAGGTTTCCGATACGGAAAACAAAATTGCTTACGCCCGACAGTTTTACAACAGCATTGTCCTAAACTATAATGCAAAACTTCAGGTTTTTCCAAATGTGTTTTTCGCAAAGTTGCTAAACTTTAAGTCCGCAGAGTTTTTCGGAGCAACAGAGGAGGAGAAAAAACCTGTAAGAGTTAGTTTTTAAGCTATGAACGTTTATTCTGCAATTTCTGCAAATAAAAATAAAACGTGGCTGATTATGGTGTTGTTTGTTTTGATAATCACTACGGTTGTTTATGTATTTAGTAAAGCTTTGGGGTATGGTTTGGGATTTGCCGGTATTGCCTTAATTCTGGCTGGAATAACCAGCATTGGCAGCTATTACTATTCGGACAAAATTATTCTTGCGACATCCCACGCCAAGCCAATTCAAAAATCCGATAACCCTGAGCTTTTCCGGACTGTTGAAAATCTTTGTATCGGTGACGGACTACCAATGCCAAAAATATATGTAATTAACGACCCTTCTCCGAATGCTTTTGCCACCGGCAGAGACCCGCAACACGCGATTGTTTGCGTTACGACCGGTATTCTCCCTCTTTTGGATAAAAGCGAGCTGGAAGGAGTGATTGCCCACGAGCTTTCACATATTAAGAACTTTGACATCAGGCTAATGGGAATTGTTGCGGTTTTAGTTGGTTTCATAGCCATTCTTGCGAATCTATTTATGACACAACTTTGGTGGGGCGGACTTGGCGGAGACAGAGAAGACAGGAATAATAATCTTCAAATAATCTTTTTAATTATCGGCATTATCCTAGCAATACTTTCTCCAATTGTAGCAACTCTAATTCAATTAGCTGTTTCTCGAAAAAGGGAGCTTTTAGCCGACGCCTCCGGAGTTTTATTAACCAGATACCCCGAAGCCTTGGCGAGTGCCTTGGAAAAAATCTCTAAAGAGCCACACAGCCTAAAATCCGCCAGCAATGCCACTACCCACTTATTCATCGTCAATCCATTCAAGGGAAAATCGACCAAGCAATTGTTTTCTTCGCTTTTTGATACCCATCCTCCAATTGCCGAACGAATCAAAATCCTTCGCTCAATGTGAAGTTATGACCAATCTCTTAATCATTCTATTTGGAAAAACATTCTCATATTTTAGTAAGAAATTTAATGTGGGACACGGGTCAACTTGGCCAGGCCACATTGCTCTAAAATTAAATTCACAATTTATTAATCAGCTTTTAAAGAACTCCAAAACACAAATTATTTTAGTTACCGGAACAAATGGTAAAACTACCACCGCAAAATTATTGCAAACGATTTTGGAATGCAATGGCAAAAAAGTAATTTTGAATTCTTCAGGGGCAAATCTTTTGAACGGTATTGCATCTTCGCTTATTTTAAATAGTAATCTACAAGGACAATTAAACAAAGATTTCGCGATTTTTGAGGTTGACGAGAACACTCTGCCGCAAATTGTTGAGATTATTGAACCTGATTTTATCATTGCGCTTAATCTTTTCCGCGATCAACTTGATCGATATGGTGAAATTGACACAATTGCCAGGAAATGGAAAGAAGCTTATGCAAAATTATCACACACGCAATTTATTTTAAACGCCGACGATCCGCAAATTGCTTATTTGGGAGAAAATTTAAAAAATGTGCACTATTTTGGATTGGATTCAAAAGGAAATGACAAATCGGAGCATGCGGCCGACTCCATCCTTTGTCCAAGATGCGGCAAAAGGCTCAATTTCGCGTCTCATTATTTTTCGCATCTTGGTGATTGGAGTTGCGGGAACTGTGGGTTTATAAGGCCATTTCGTGAGACGGCAAAGGATATTTCTTTTCCACTGACCGGAACATATGCTATTTACGATACTCAAGCCGCAGCTTTAGTGTCAAAATTAGTCGGTCTGACTAAAATGCGAATCAATGAAGGTTTAAAAAAATTTAAACCCGCATTCGGCAGACAGGAAATAATACAAGTTGATGGAAAAAAAGTTCAGTTTTTCCTTTCCAAAAATCCCACCAGTTTTAACGAGTCACTAAGAGCAATCGCAGGAAAAGATGCGCAAAACCTACTCATTATTCTAAATGACAGAATTCCAGACGGAAAGGACGTTTCGTGGATCTGGGACATCGATTTTGAAACCTTGATAAAAAAGGGTATGAAACTATATCTTGCCGGAGATAGAGTTTACGATCTGGCGTTGAGAATGAAATATGCAGGGATAGCGATTCCTGACGCCAACATTTTTGAGAATCTAAACAAGGCAATTTCAAAAGGTGTAAGGGAAATTAAAAGCGATCGGACTTTTTATATTTTACCGACCTATTCGGCCATGCTTGAAGCAAGAAAAATCTTAACCGGCAAAAAAATACTATGAAAAATCATCAATCTCTTACAATCGGCTGGCTCTACCCGGAGTTAATGAATATCTACGGCGATCGGGGAAACATCATCGCTCTTGAAAAAAGATGTGCATGGAGAAATATCAAAACGCAGATCCTAAGACTTGACGTTGGTTTTAAAGAGATTGAACTGGAGAAATGCGATATTCTACTGATGGGCGGCGCACAAGACAAGCAGCAGGAAGCGGTCGCTAAGGATTTATTTGAAAAATCTAAAACTCTAAGAAAAGCGATTGCAAAAGGTATCCCCGGCATTTATGTCTGCGGAGCGTATCAAATGCTGGGAAATTATTATAAGGAAGCAAATGGCAATCAGATTAAGGGTTTGGGCATTTTTGACCTTTATACCGAGAGTCCTGGTGGGAATAGTCAGAGACTGATTGGAAATATTGTGGCCGACTGTCCAAAATTAAACTACAGACTGATTGGTTTTGAAAACCATGGTGGAAGAACCTACTTAGGCAAAAATATGCAGTTTTTCGGCAAAGTTGTTAAAGGTTTTGGCAATAACGGCGAAGATAAAACCGAAGGAATAATCTATAAAAATAGCATCGGAACTTATTTACACGGTCCCCTACTCCCAAAGAATCCTCTATTGACAGATTATTTAATTAAGACTGCTTTGGAAATTAAATATTCTATCAAAATTAATTTTAAACCTTTAGAAAATAAATTAGAAGAACAAGCCAGAGAAGCAATTGCCAAAAGGCTCTCCGTTACCATATAATAGATTCCATGAAGATAGATGTTTTACACATCGCCAAATTAGCGAACCTCCCCTTACGAAAAGAAGAAATTAAAAAATACGAAGAGCAGCTTTCCGCAATCTTAGAATATATCGAAAAACTTAAGCAAGTAAAAACCGACGACGTCCCCGAAACCAGCCAGACAACGGGCTTAGAAAATGTCACTCGGGACGATTCTACAACTCCTTCTTTGACGCAAACGGAAGCTTTATCAAACACTAAGAATTCTCAGAAAGGAACGTTTAAAGTAAAAGCAATTTTCGAACAATGAAAAATATCTTTGCTGGTTCATTCAAAAACGCAACTAATTTAGTCCACGTTAAGAAAGAGTTAATCTTTATTTTAGAATCTTTAGCTAAACTACCAAAAACAACACGAATAGGATATGTTTCCGGTATTGTTTCTTCTGACGGTGACCATAAGCTAGCTGAGAACATTCAAATACTGTTGGTTCATACGGAAAAGCTTAGGAACCTTCTCGATTTCCCTGTATTTTCTACTGCTGACGTTATTACAAAAGAACTTTATGATAGGTTTGATGAGACAAAACTAGAAAGAGAAAAGAGGGAAAAGTGTTTTAGAAGTTTTTGGTGCGAAGTTATCGAACAGGGGGGGGTAACAGATATTTTTATGACTCCGCGCTGGGAGCTTTCAAATGGAGCAACCGCAGAGCATCAAACCACCAGAGAATTAGGACTTAAAATTCATTATGTTAAATAATTTAACTATTAAAAAGGCACGAAAAGGATTAAAAGAAAAACAATTTTCGGCGGTTGAACTGACAAATGATTGTCTTGCTGAAATTAATAAGCGGAATCAAAACTTGAACGCATTTATTACGGTTTGCAGGAACGAAGCCTTGGAGCAAGCCAAAAGAGCCGACGAATTGATTAAAAACGGACAAGATTTACCACTTTTAGGCATTCCTATTGCCGCCAAGGATATTTTTTGTACTAAAAATATTAGAACTACCGCCGCATCTAATGTCCTGCGTGATTATATTCCGCAATATGATGCAACGGTGGTACAAAAACTGAAAAATGCCGGAGCAATTATTATCGGCAAAACAAATTTAGATGCCTGGGCGCATGGCTCAAGCGGAGAAAATTCCGATTTTGGGCCGGTAAAGAATCCCTGGAACGATAAATACGTCCCTGGAGGATCAAGTAGTGGCTCCGCGGTGAGTGTTTCCACTGGAATGGCAATTGCGGCCACAGGAAGCGATACTGGAGGCTCAATCAGGCTGCCTGCCAGCTTTACCAATACAGTCGGGTTGAAACCGACTTACGGCAGGGTTAGCCGCTACGGAATAGTTGCGATGGCCTCTTCTTTGGATTCAATCGGCCATTTTACGAAAACCGTTGAAGACAGCGCTCTATTCTTAAGCGTTACAGCCGGTCAAGATAAAATGGATGCAACTACACCGTCAATTAAAGTTCCAGACTATATAGCAAACATTAATAAAGGCATCAAAGGTTTAAGAATTGGCGTGCCGAAGGAATATACCGATCCGAAAGCAATTGAACCAGAAGTACTTGGTAATTTTAAAGAATCATTAAAGATATTAGAAAAGTTAGGTGCGGAAATTGTCGATATTTCTCTGCCTAATACCGATTCAGGAATTGCCGTTTACTACATTATTCAACCGGCAGAAGTTTCCTCAAATCTGGCGCGCTACGACGGAATTAGATTTGGCAATGACCGGTCTTTTTTTGGCAGTGAAGCTAAACGGAGAATAATGCTTGGCACGTTTACTTTGTCAGTCGGATATTACGATGCTTACTACAAAAAGGCAATGCGTGTTAGAACCTTAATTATCAAAGATTTCGAAGATGCTTTTACGAAACTCGACGCAATAGTTTCTCCCGTCTCCCCTACCAAACCCTGGAAAATAGGGGAGAAAGTGAACGACCCGTTAAAAATGTATTTGTCTGACGTTCTAACCGTAAATTGTAATTTAGCTGGAATTCCAGGACTATCCGTTCCCTCCGGTTTTATTGACGGTCTTCCTGTTGGCATACAATTTTTGGGACCAAAATTTTCCGAAAGTTTATTATTTAGAATTGGCCAGGCGTTTGAACAGGCAACCAAGTTTTACGAAAAATCGCCTTATGAATTATAGAGTTATTATTGGTTTAGAAGTTCATGTGGAGCTTAAAACAGCATCAAAAATGTTTTGCAGTTGCTCTGCTGATTATTTTGGACAAGAACCAAACACTCACACCTGCCCCGTATGCTTAGGACTTCCCGGTGCGCTTCCGGTTCCCAGCCAGCAAGCAATTGAATGGTGTGTACGAATAGGCCTTGCGTTAAATTGCAATATCCCGTTATTTTCTAAGTTTGACCGCAAAAATTATTTTTATCCCGATCTCCCTAAAGGTTATCAGATT
>DATKGY010000041.1:0-93861 GCA_035510535.1 Patescibacteria group bacterium | reverse complement strand
CTCAAATTGTGCAAACGTGAACCGCTCTGCATTTTCCCTGCACAATTTTGTATTATAGCTGTTCTTATTAAAGCTTTTCAAGACTTGCTTTAAACTACCAACGGTTTGCTGGTCAAAAAATGTACCCGTGACGCCTTCTTTAATAATGTCTAACGCTCCCCCGCCCCGAAAGGCGATGACCGGTTTACCGAAAGATTGAGCCTCAACCATGGTCAGACCAAAATCTTCCTGTCCCGGAAAAATTAACGCCCGGCAATTTTTATAATAGACCGCTAGTTCTTTGTCAGTTAAATTGCCTAAAAATTCTACGGTTGGACCGGCCATTTTCTGCAATTTCTTTTTGTCTGAACCGCTACCGACAATTTTTAAAGGCAACTCTAGCTCGTTACAAGCTTTAATTGCAAGATCCACCCTCTTGTAAAAATTTGTGAGCCTTGAAACAACTAAAAAATAATCTCCATTTTCTTCACCATTTGCCATTTGCCATTCTTGTCCTGAGCCTGTCGAACGGATGCTATTTGCCATTTCTGAAGGTGGATAAATAATCTCTGACTCTCTATTGTAATAACGCTTGATTCGCTTCTGAACTTCTGTTGAGATCGCTATATATTCATCCGGCCTTTGAGCAGCAATTTTATCCCAACTTCTTAAATACGAAACAGCGGGTTTTGACAGCAATCTGAATAGTGGACTTTTGAAATAATCATTATAACCACTCCATAAATATCTGGTCGGGGTTAAACAATAACAAATATGCAAAGTCTTTGGTTTTGTAACAATTCCTTTGGCCGCTTCGCTGGTAACGGAAATTACCAGATCGTAATCATCAAAATTGAAGCTTTCAAAAGCCAGCGGCATTAAGGAAGCATAAAGTTCATGCGAAGTTTGGGCTTTGGGGAAGTTTTGCAAAAAAGAAGTCTGGATTTTAAAAACTTTGGCCCAAGGAGCTTTTTCTTTGTTATAGACCGAAGTGAATAAAGGCGCCTGCGGAAATATTTTGTGGAGCGCCAGTAAAACTCTTTCCGCCCCTCCCCATTTGTTCACTCTATCGTATACCAACGCAACTTTCATAAATATTAAGGGTTTGTTCGGCAGCTTTTCTCCAGGAAAATTGTTGTGATTTGTTAAAAGCTTTTTCCAATTTTTCTTCCTTGTATTTTTCTCCATTCTCCAAAACATTCTTCAACTTCGCATGAATATCGGCTAGATCCTGAGGATTAAAATAAAGCGCATTTTCTCCGGCTATTTCTCTAAACGCCGGGATATCCGATGCCACCACTAAACATCTTAGAGACATTGCTTCCAAAACCGGTAATCCAAACCCCTCCATCAAAGACGGCGCTACTAAAGCAACTGCGTTTGTATACAAACTGACCAACTCTTTATCGCCGGCTTTCCCGTAAAAAATTATGTTATCCGACTGATATTCTTTCTCCAGACGCTGGTAAAAATAATCTTTCTGCCCAACCAAAATTAATTTTAGATCTTGATGTTCATTCACTATTTTTTTGAAAGCCTGGATTAGCCGCTCTAAGTTTTTATGCGGATAGGCATTGCCAACGTAGAGAAAGTATTTTCCATACTTCTGGCTACCAACTGCTGATTGTTGGCTACTAAGCTCTGATGCCTCGCAGATAACGTCAATCTTATTCTCGCTAATTTTTAAATGGTCCATTATTTCCTGTTTAGTCGCATTGGATGGAGCAATAATTTTCCTAGCGTTTCTGGCCGCTTGCCTAATTATAAATTTATAAGCTTCTCTTTTGGCTAAGTATACCGGGTAAATAAGCGTTGAGGCTTTTCCGGTTGAAAAATGATTGATAATTAAATCGTGAATTGTTACAACATAAGGCCGATTGTAAAAAATAGGAACGGAAAAATAAGGAAAGTGCATTAAATCCAATTTCTGTTGCTTGATTAACGAGGGGAATCTTAACTGTTCCGCAACCGAATGCCATTTAATGTTCACATTTACTATCTTCCATTTACTATTAGCTATTTGTTTCTTAATCATTTCTGAATCATCAGGCCTAACGAACAAAACATACTGATTTTTCTTGTCAATTGCCTGAAGATTTAAGACAATGTTCCTGGTGTACCTGCCAACGCCGGTTTGTTCCCATAAACGGCAATCAATTCCAATCCTCATATTAGGATTATAGCTAATGTTCACGTGCTTAACAAATCCCAACTTCAATCCTAAACAATTGAAAAAGTGCTTTATTTTTAATTAGAAAAAAGTTATTATTTGGATATTAGAATTTATTAATGTTATTTAATTCAATATCCTTTCTCATCTTCTTTCCCATCGTCACGATTTTATATTATTTAGCTTCATTCAGATGGAAATGGTTAGTGCTGTTAATAGCAAGTTGCATCTTCTATCTGGTTTTTATTCCCGTCTATATATTTATACTTTTTTACTTAATCATCGTTGACTATACAGCCGGTATTTTTCTCAGCAAACTAAAAGGGAAAAAACGAAAGTTTCTTCTGTTGATAAGTATTTTGTCAAATATCGGGATTCTTTTCTTTTTTAAATATTCTAATTTTTTCCAAATTAATGTTCAACAGCTCGCCAGTCTTATTCATTGGAATTATTCTCCGCAGCTACTGAATTTAATTTTGCCAATTGGCTTATCTTTTCACACATTTCAAAGCTTAGGCTATGTAATAGATGTTTATAAACGTAAGCAAAAACCGGAAAAACATTTGGGAAAATACGCTTTGTTTGTCATGTTTTATCCGCAACTGGTTGCCGGACCGATAGAAAGGGCAGCTCATCTGATTCCGCAATTTTATGTCAATCATAAATTTGATGAAAACAATGTCTCTGAGGGCTTAAGGAGAATGCTTTTGGGTTTCTTTAAGAAACTGGTGATTGCAGATAGACTGGCAATTATGGTGAATCAGGTTTATGGTAGTCCTCATAGTTACATCGGTTTCCCGTTAATTTTAGCAACAGTTGCTTTTGCGTTTCAGGTGTATTGCGATTTTTCAGGCTATAGCGACATTGCGATAGGAGCGGCAAGAGTAATGGGATTTAATCTTCCTGAAAATTTTAATGCTCCATATCTGGCAACGTCAATCCGAGACTTTTGGCGCCGGTGGCATATAACATTGTATTCTTGGTTTAGGGACTACATTTATATCCCGTTAGGAGGAAGCAGGAAAGGGGAATTAATAAATATTCGAAACATCTTGATTGTATTTTTCGTAACGGGCCTATGGCATGGCGCAAATTGGACTTATGTCGTTTGGGGATTAATTCATGGTTTTTATATGGTAATAAATCTTTTGGTTTCTCAATATAAACTTCCATTAAAAGTAGTTATTTCAAGTAAGCTACTGTTATTTTTTATTAACCTTTTTAAAATAGGGGTAACGTTTGTATTGGTTTGCATCGCCTGGATATTTTTCCGGGCCGCGACGATTTCCGACGGGTTATATATTTTATCTCATGCAACCACAGGGCTTTTAGGTCTATTTAATTTGGCGCTTCAGAAAAACACTTACGATTTATTCTACATGTTATTCGATCAGCATCACGGCGTTGGATTAACCTTGCCGCAAATTGGCATTGTTTTTGGCGCAGTAGTGTTAATGGAAATATTACAATTATTGGAGAGGCGGAAATTATACCCTTCTTTTCCATTTCCTGTCCGTCTTGGAATCTATCTAATTCTTGCTTTAGCAATTGTGAATTTTAGTCCGGTAAATCCGGTGCCATTTATCTATTTTAAATTTTAATGAAAACTTTTGTTATTAAATTAACTATTTTTATTTTCTTGATTTTAATTTTGCAAAAATTTGTATTATCATATTTTCCCTATCAGCCTCCTCAAGCGGTAGAAAGTTTAAAAACCTATCAGCAAAATGAAACAAACATCATTTTTTTTGGAGACAGCACTACGACATGGTGGAGCAAATATGAAGCGGACAATCGTTCCATTCAAACAATGTTAAGCAATTTGCTTAATAAAGGCATAGGCATGGTTTGTCATGATGGATATCAAGCCGGCATGTATGATGCTTACACAAATTACATGGTTAAGCAAAATTATTACCCTTCCTATATTATTATCCCTATTAACCTTCGGTCATTCTCTATAGGTTGGGATTTAGGAGGTCCTCAATTTATAGACGAAATGTTATATCTGGATTTTTACAATACCCCGCTTAGTCCTTTTCTAACTTTTACAACTAATCTGGCTATTCCCGATGGTAATAAGTTGTATGAAAATATTTATTATCTTTCAACCGAATTTGACGGCAATACAGTAGTCGGTAGTGGAGGAGATTATGAGAATAAACTAAAAAATGCATCTCTTAATACAAGATTTAAATTGATGTTTCAGATGAATTATCTGGCTTCCGTAAACGCAGATAATAGTAAATTAAACAATTTGCTTAATATCGCAGATCGGTATCGAAATACTAAAACCAAAGTAATTTTTTATATTACGCCCATTGATTATCAAACAGGTGAAAAATATTTTGGCAAACGTTTTCTAACTCAGGTAAAAGAAAATGCCAATACAATTGTATCCCAATTAAAACAACATCAATCTCTAGTTTTAGATTTATCAACGTCCTTGCCTTCAAAGAATTTTATTTGGAAAGAAGAAAGTTATGTTAATGAGCACATGAATAAAGATGGAAGGGCTTTTATAGCGGCACAACTAGCGAAAACAATTGAAGGGAATAAATAATTGACAAAATGCAAAAATGCCTAGCTTCTTAGAATGGGTTGAGCTCAAGTTGTAATCGCGGAGGAATAATACCTAAGAAGCAAGTTGCTTTAGGAAGATACCAAAGTATACCAAGCGGGTGATGAACCACGGATATTTTTGTTCATAATGTTTTTTGTAGAAAAGCCGCATTGCTCTAAAGCGCGCTTTGGTGGTTCGCTGTTTGGTTTCTTTACTGGCGGTGGTAATATTTCTGGAAACTTTTTTAAGCCCATGAGAAACTCCTTTGTAATGTAAAACTGTGAACTGCGGTATGTAATAAATCTTCCAGCCTTTTTGTTTTAGCATATAACAAAAATCTATATCCTCTCCGTAGAAAAAATAATCTTCATCCCACCAACCAGCTTGTTCCCCCGCTTTTCTTCTCACCAGCATAAATGCGCCGGCCAAAGCGTCTATTTCATGAGTTTTGGCAAAATCTTTGAACCCCAAAGTATATCCGCCGAATAATTTTGTTTTACCGAGAATTTTTGAAAGGCCTGAAAAATGTGAGAAAGAATTCCAGGGAGTCGGAAAGCCGCGGTGAGACGCATCATCAATTTGCCCGTTTGGCATTATTAATTTACAAGTCGCCGCACCCGCATCTTCGTGTTCGTCCATAAACTTAACCATTCCCTCTAAAGTTTCTGCGTGAACTTCAACATCTGGATTTAAGAACAAAAGATATCTTCCTTGAGCTTTTTTTACTCCCAAATTATTGGCTTTGGAAAATCCCAAATTCTCTCTATTTTGAATAATTTTTAGTGAATCTTTATTGGAAATTGGAAATTGGAGATTGGAAATTGCACGGACCGAATCGTCCGTGGAAGCATTGTCAACCACGATTATTTCAAACTTAAGATTTTTGGTGGTTTTGTAAATGGACTCAATACAACCCTTTAAGAACTCTTTAGTATTGTAGGAAACAATAATAATTGATAAATCCATATTTTAAAAACAGGACATGTAAACTTCGTCTAGCTTTTGAGCAATTACCCGCCAGTCATATTTTTCTTCAACTAATTTCCGGGCATTCAATGTTAATTTTCGGTACACACTATGGTCTTGAATTAAAACTAAAGCCAGCTCCGCCAACTCGTCTTCTTTTTCGGACGCCAAAGCGTGAATATTATTTTTCGCCTCCAATCCCTCCAGTCCCAAATTGGTCGTCACCACGGGGACTCCTGACGCCATCGCTTCCAAAATCTTATAACTTGTTCCCCCGCCCGCCCTGATCGGCGCCAAAAGTAAATAGGCTTTGCGGAAAATCTCCGCCGTTTCCTTCTTACTGTCTTCTTCCAAAATGATATTTTTCGAAGCCGCCAGACTTTTTATTTTTTCCGGAATATTACGGCCGATAATCCATAACTTAATATCGGCCCGGTTTTTGGTTTCTGCCAATTTCTGACTGATTCTTGGCCAAATGTGCTTTAAGATTATTTCCGCCGCGTCAACATTTTGGAACCATTTGAAATCTCCGATAAAAAGGATTCTTTTTTCTTCCGGAAGATTTTGGGAACTTCTGAACTGAAAATTATTTAGATCAACTCCGTTTGCAATAACGGTGATGTCTGCCCTTTTCATCAGTCTTCTCTCCGTATTGGAAACTGCAATCAACTTATCAACTTTTCTCCAAGCCTGTTCTTCTTTTTTCCTTAATTTCATTACGTCAACATAGAAAAATAATTTTAAGAATGGGTTGGCCAACTTGACATATCTTTGATAAGCCAAATATTCAACGTTATGCTCAACTAAAATAACCGGAATGGAAACTTTCGGCAGGTTTTGATAGACGTAAAAAGTTTCAACGTGGATTAAATCGTATTTTTCCCTTACCAGCTCGTCTCTTATCGCCAGCTTCATCTCCTCGCTGGTGTGACCGATAATTAGAAATGGGTCCATTGATAGTCCGGTTTTAAGAATATTAGCGGTGCTCCATTGTTTTTTGCGTGTTACTGTAATGAGTTTTTTACAGATCTTCCTGACTTCTTCAACATCGCTTTCAGTTTGATAATCCCTTTTTTCGCAAATTAAAGTAATCTCGTGTTTTTCGGCCAGGTTTTTCATCAAATTGTAAAGCCTGATTTCTCCACCCGATTTAAGTGGAAAAGGTAGATATGAAGAGACCATTAAGATTTTCATCCCGTTAAAGACAGCGAGCGTTCATAACGCTTGCGTAAATCCTTTCTGTTGTTATTTATTATATCGATATTTTTTAAGCTTAACATTTTAGATATCGTTTAATCGGTCTTTAACGGGATCATGGTTTTTGTCTTAAGTCAAAAATTATGTATTGCGGTGTTTGAGCAATTATTTTATACAGCGTACCTAAATGGATATCGGCGGGAGTTGGATTAATAAGCGCTAAATAATCCGCGCCCATCTGAACCATTTGTGGTAATCCCTTTTCAAAACTGGCCCATCCTTTTCTTTTTGTTTGGTAGAGAAACGATGTGTCCCCGTTATAATTGGCGATTACTTTGGCATTTTTCGGCGTCAGCTTGTCCACAGCGGCACCGGCCACAATAATTGCCGGATTATCAATGTCGTAGAAGGCTCTCACCGCGAACCAGCTAAAAGCAAACATAAATAAAACTGCAATAATTAAAATTGGAACAGTTTTGTAGCGGCTGATTATTTCCTTAGCCGGATTAATGAGAAAAGCGCTGCCGATTCCCAAGAATATTGCCAGTGAAGGGATAATCGGGATTTGGTAATAATCATGCTGAACGTTGCCAGTAGCAACCACGAATAGATAAAGAAGCGATGCTACCAAAAAGGAGACGAAAAATAGGTAGTTCTTCTTTTTGACAAAAATCAGCCCCAAACCGAAAAGAACCAATCCCCAGTAGCCTAAGATCATTTCACCAATTCTTTGCGCAAATAGCCATTGAAAAAACGCGCCCTTAAAACGGATATTACTACCGTTAAAAAGCCACCAGCTTTGCGGAATACCGGCCGGATATTGCTGCATCCATAATCTCCACGCTCCAAAAGGTAAAAGAGCTACAATCGCCAAAAGCCACAATTGCCATTTTTTGATTAAATTGAAGCCGTATTTTTCAAAAGCCAAATAAAGCATCGGCAGCATAAAGAACCCCGCAAAAGGTTTGATTAAAAACGCGCCCGCGGAAAAAATACAGGTCAAAACAAAAAATAGCAGCAATTGAAGTTTTGATTTTGCGGTAAGCCATAAATCAAAATAGTAAATTGCCCCCAAAATAAAAGTCGCCATTAAAGGATCAGGCAATATCGTCCGCGAATAATAAATGTTAAAAGGCAAAAACACGAAGAAAAAAGCGGCCAGCAAGCCGGTTAAAAAACCTTCCCGTTTCTTAACTATTAAATACAAAAATACTGCTGAAAATAAAGAGCAAAATATGGTCACCATTCTCCCCCATTGTTCAATGGTTATGTGCCCTAACATTATGAATAGACCGGCCTGCATCACGTTATAGACTGGAAACTCGACAAATCTGTATCCTTGGGGGTTATCGTATTTATTCGAAGGGACATTGGACAAATCGTCAAACCGCGGATGCAAAAGATCAAATCCAGTACTGACAAAATTACGCGAGACAGAAGACGTATCGGCCTGACGCCAACTATGCCAGTCGGCAATCGGACTGTTAAATTTGTAAAGTCTGACGGCAAAACCGAGGATTAGGATACCAACCAATAAACCAAACTTCAGTTTATTCATCAATGTTATTTTAGTTCATTATCGGGGTATTATCAATTCCACCAACTATTCTGCAAGAAACCTTCATAACGATAATATAATGGATACCCACGTCCATTCGCTTTAGCTCGCTAACGTGGTACTCTTATAACTCAAACTTCGCTTGTCCAGGCATTCACGCCCGTCCCTTCGCTCTCCAGCTCAGTGACGGGAATCTCTGCTCCATAATAGATCGCTTTTTACTTACCTTTGAAGACCAGTTGCTCTAACGGTGAGCATAGTACGAATACTATCCCGAAACCTGTTTTCACTGGCTCTTCGTTTTCAGTATACCTTTCTCTAAAAGAGATTATACAAACCTGTTTTGCTAATTTTATTGAAGTTGAATAGTAAGAGTTGTGCTCATGGCTGAGGCTATTTTCTCTAAAAAACCTATGGATGGATTAGTATTACCAGCTTCAAGTCTAGCAATAGCAGATTGCTTAGTACCTAGTTTATTTGCAAGTTCCTTTTGAGTAAATCCAGCTTTCTGTCTCGCAGCAATTAATTGAGAGATGATAGCATAACGTGGAGCAAGCTTGTTATATTCTTTTGCAACCTCCTTATCCTTTAATAGTTCTTTTTTAAATGTCTTCCAGTCTTTCATAATATGAATATAACATATATGTTATATTATGTCAATAGTCTTATTCGCTTTAAAGCTATAGCTATTTCCTTACTAGGCGTCTTTTGGGTTTGTTTTTTAAATCCATGAAGCAAATAAACATCTTTCTCTTTAAAGCAGTATAAAATGCGTATTTCTTCTTTACCTCTAATTCTTAACTCATATAGACCTTTCGTCAGTTGCTTGCTATGTGGCATGCCTAAAATATTTCCATGAATTTCAAGGAGATTAATCAGATGCGCAATTTTTGCTTTAGCCTGCGGAGATTTTGAAATTATAAACTCCTCAACTGGTTTTTCGCCTCTTTGTGTTTCGAATAATAAAATATTCCAGTTCATTAACCAATTATATCATTTACCCCACCATGTTACTCACTATATATTTGAGGCTACACAACTCCGAAGGCTGGACTCGGACATGGAACTTTTTCTAGTTCTTATCATTCCCTATGCTTATTTTGGATAGTTGTTTATTTCCGAAACACTGCCATCGTCGTTAAATTGCAAAATGCTAGTGGTGGGAGAAGATTGAACTTGTTGCAAGGTAGATTGCAAATCGTTATGAATAGACACCTTTGTTTGATCATTTTTAAAAGCAAACCAAACAGCGTCGTTAAGCCCGACAGGGAAAACCCAGGCATCACCGTACTTTATCGGTACGTTAACAAAATGCAAATTAACCGGAGCATTTCCCCAAGACGCTTTATATAAATCGTCTATCGATACAAAAAAGTTTTGCACTTTCACGCCCGCACCGCTCCAGTCAAAATACGCTTGCTGCAACTGGATAATATGGAAAAGAGAAAAAACCAATACGAAAACCGCCATCGCCGTAAAAGCAATTTCTTTTCCGTTAGTTAGCAAATAATCAAATATTTTTTTAATGACGACTACAAAAATCAGGATTAAACCAAGAGACGCCAGATAGCTATATCTTGAGGTGATATTACCCAAACCCAAAAACGGCAGTAGGGAAATAATGAAAAACAGGAATCCAAAAACAATGATGCCTCTTTCTTTCTTCTCAAAGATTCTAGGAAGTTTTCTACTGGCAAAAACTAAAGCCACAATTCCTAAAACCGTTAAGATTATTGCTAATAGGATATTTTCCTTTAGAATATTTCTAATTACTTCGTAGAAAGGCAGAGATACTTGACCAACTAAAATAAGAGAAATGTAGCCCAAAGCGTTGCCGACAAAATTGAAGGGTAACTTTAATAAATCATAATTGTAATCCCCTCCTGTCCAATGACTGTGAGCCAGCAAACGCAGTAAGAGATAAGCTAGAATCGGAACAAACAGCAAGAGATAATCCACTCTTCTGACAATCTTTTTCAGGAAAGACCACGACATATCCTCTTTAAAACCATAGGCGACAATTAAAAGCGGAATTATTACTCCCATCTCGTGGAAAAGAAGTCCTAAAGATAAAGAAACTAACGACGCCAGATAATAAATAACTTTTCTTTTTTCATCCCACCAAATAAAGAATAAGAGACTCGCAAGCGCAAAAACAGAGGTAAACAAAAACCCCGTCGCGGAAATCCAATAAATTGCCTCTACGGGTCCGCTCATCAGTAGGAAAAGAAAAGCCGCCAAAACCGCCAGTAAATTGTTTTTGAGGACTTTTTTGGCCAGCAGGAAAAAGAGCGCGGCCACGATAAAATGCAAGCAGATTGACACGGCGTGATAAACAACCTGATTAAGCCAGAAGTTTGAATACATCAGGAAGAAATAGATTTTGGTACCCGGCCTGTAGAAAAATCCGTTGGCATCTGTAAAATAGCTTGCTAAAATACTGATAAGAGAACTATTGCGGGGATGGTCCGCGGCCCAGCGAAACCAGGTGAAATCGTCTCCGATAAAAAAGTTCCCTAGTGATGGGAAAAACAAAACTATACTGAAAAATAGAAGGTAAGTAATGACGGCGTAAGCTGAAGTAGCGACTTTTTTTAATTCGGTCAAAAGATTAAAGGCGGTCTTTTGATATAAAACCAACACGCCAAAAACTACTCCGCACAAAAGCCATAGGGTATAAGCAACCTTAGAAGCCTCAAAAACGTCTATTAACGTCGCGTTAAGAGCCAGTCCGACAACGCCTGCGGCGAAACCCAAAATGAAACTTTTAGCCAGTTTTGATTCAATATCCGGAAATATCTTCCCAATATAGATACCTAAAGATAAAAATATCATCAAAAAGGAGATAAAACCCAAAAGACCGGTTTCGGCTAGCATCCTGAAATAATTATTGTCAACGGCCAAACTCACCGACCCATAACCGCTACCAACTAAGATATTGCGCTGAAAAGCCAAAAGAGCGTTGGGCCATTCCCCTTGAAACCGGGTCGTAAAAGAAAGATCGTACGCGGCCGCCCTCTTAACGACAAAATCTCCGTTAAGCACCAGCACCTGGGCGGAAAAAGACGCTTTAACTTCGGGCGGAAGTTCGTAATAAAAGCTGTCCAACTTCTCTACCACGGGAGACAAAGCAAGATTAATGTAACCGGTGCCTGAAGGAAGATTTTCTCCGGTGGAGGTGTTGGCGGATAAAACCAGCGGAACTTCGGGCGGAAGCAGTTTAAAAGGTATTATTGCCGAGGAGGATGCTCCGTTTGTTCCGTTTTCCGTTGTAATGGCGTTTATTAGCTCTTCCCTGTCTTTAACTGCTTTCCGCAGGATAATTTTATCTTTAAAATATGCTGCCGGAACATATTGAAGATTGCCGATTGAATCTCCCGTCTTGGCATCCACTAAGACATCTGTCTCCTTAACTGTGCTTTGGAAGCGATTTAAAAGGGTCGGCTGAAAACTAATAACTAAAACTGCCAGAAGCGCTATTATTGGTACCGCAAATAAAATAATTTTCTTCTTCTGGAAGAATAAGATGATAAAAAGAGCCGCTAAAAGAGCAAAAAAAGATATTCTGGATACCGTCATCAGTAAAAGGACAAAACCCAAGGCAGATGTTGCCAAAAGTGAAAGCTTGATTAGCCAATTTTTAAAACCAAAGAAAAGACTGGCCAAAATCGGAATTACCAAAACAAGATATGCGGCCAAATCGTATTGCCCCGCAAAAGTGGACGGAATCCTGGATAACTGAGACAGTATTATTGGCGCGCCTTTAGCAAACTGCTCATTCATTGTTAAAAAGGCGGGAAACTCAAGATATCTTTGCCCAAAACCGTAGCCGATTACACCAAGGAGCGTAATAGTCACAACGCCTATCACAACCGGCAATAATCTTTTATCCTTCATCCCCTGGTAGGCGACAAAGAATAAGCTCATGTACTCGATATGACGCAAGAGACTTAAAAATGCCACGTTTGGAAAAACGTTAGCCAGGGTTGGAAAAATCAATAGCACTCCGTGCGTTGTCGCCACCGCGCCGATAATCCAGAAAATAAGTATTGGGATCGTCAGAGGTGTTTTGAGGGATATTTTTTTCCGGAACAGCAAAACCAGCCAGGATAATAAGACAAAAAGAACTACGAAATCGTCCGCCCTGACATAAACCCAGGTATTTCTAACATTAATCAGGGGAAGTTTAGGATAAAGCGGAATAAAAATAAGCAGCAGTAATGTTTCAAGGAATAAAATATTTTCCCAAATCCACGTAAAAATCTTTTTCATAGTTTTATTTTTAGGGCTTGCGAATATGTTTCCCTTAAGTATCTATTATTCATAATTTTACCTAAACTTGCAAGCGCTGATGCTTTTGAGAAAAGTATCAGCTTGGCAATTTTAAACTGCCAATCGGGTTTATATTTTTTGTAAAAAAACAAAATCCCTTTATAGATATTTAGTATTGCAAAAGTCCGGTTGCTGCTGCCCCTTTCTTTATGGAAAAGCGTTACCTCCGGATAAAAATAAGTTAGAAAACCCTTCTTTTTGGCCCGATAACAAAGCTCCATATCTTCGGCGTACATAAACAGCTCTTTTTCAAATCCCCCAATTTTTTCAAATAATTTTTTACTAATCATTAAGCTGGCCCCGCTTACCCAATCTACTTGCTTAATTTTATGTGGGCTTTCCCGTAAAAATCCAAGTCTTTCTAGCCCAACCATTGCAATAAAAAGATTAAACAGATTGTAAAATTTCCCCACTGATAGTTGGCTGGTCCCATCTTCGTTACGAAGCGCCCCGCCCAAAATGCCGACCTTTTCATTTTTCCGGAGGTAATCAACCATCTTTGTAAACCCTTGATCTTTAATTTCCGTATCCGAGTTTAGGAATAAAAGAAACTCTCCTTTTGAGCTTTTGGCGCCTAAATTACAGCCCTTGGAAAATCCTAAGTTTTCTTTGCTTTCGGCTATCTTTAGGTTCTGGACGTTAAGTTTTCTGACCGCTTCTAAGGTGTCGTCCGATGAATTATTATCAACGAGGACTATTTCAAATTGATTATTTTTTAATTCGCTTTGATACTGGTCGACAATAGACTTTAGGCAATTAATCGTTGTATCTTTGGTGTTAAAGCTCAAAATGATTATCGACAAATCCATAAGCTAATCGTTGTAAGTTACCTAAACCATGCGGCCCGGCCAAGTTTATAGTTGGGATTTCTGTTTTGCCTTTCGCCGATTTCTTTGGCCGGCACACCGCCGACAATTTTAAACTCCTCAACGTCTTTCGTAACCACCGCACCCGCTCCAACCACTGCACCTTTGTGAATAGTGACGCCGGGAAGAATTATTGCCCTTGGTCCGATAAAAACATAATCTTCGATCGTTACCGGTTCTGGGGAAATATTTTCAACCGCCGCAAAATGCTCTACGCTTACGTCATGTTGCGCGTTATAAATCATCACTTCCGAGGCAATGTCAACGTGATTACCAATCGTCAGTTTCGCTCTTCCGTCCAAAACTACCCTTTCGCCGATTATTGAGTCCTGTCCGATTGAGATATTTGGGGGATAATAAAAGTGCGCTCCCATGTGAATAGTTGAACCCTTACCGATTTTTATTCCCCAAAACCGGTAAACAAATCTTCTTAAATAATGCGAAGGAATATATCCCGTAATTGCCAACTTCCAGCAAATTAACTCCCAAAAAATTGTTCTTATTCTTATGATAATTTTTCTAATTATTTCCGGTGTTGATAATACTCTTCCTGTTTTATCTTGCATTTCCTAGTTCCTCCAAAACTTTCAAGGTTTCTTTGGCTGTTTTTTCCCAAGAAAACTTCCTTGCTTGATTATAACCTTTTTTTATCATTTCGGTTCGCAATTTTTCGTCAGAGATTACCGTTTCAAGCTTTTTTGCAATGTCATCCACGCTTTGCGGATCAAAATATAAAGCCGCGTCTCCGCCGACCTCCGGCAGACTGGAAGTATCGCTGATAACTGTCGGGCAGCCAAATTTCATTGCTTCCAGAACCGGTAATCCAAAACCCTCGTAGAGACTTGGCAAAACAAAGCACAGCGCGTTTTTATATAAGCCTGGTAAGTCTTCGTTTTCGACAAAATCCAAAAATTTAACTCTTTCTGTAACTCCAAATTTTTCGGGAGCTGCTAGAATCTCCTCAAACAACCAACCTTTTTTCCCTACAATTACCAGCTCGGTATCTTTATTTTTAAGTAGCGAGAAAGCCTCAATCAATTTAACGATATTTTTTCGGGGCTGGAGCGTCCCGACGAATAAAATGTAAGGTTTTGTAATTCCGAATTTCTTGTTTAAATCATTCATATTTTGAGTTTTGATGCTTAAGTTCTCAATTCCTTTGATTCCTAAATATGTCGTAATTACGTCTTCCAGATTTTTCTTATATGTTTTTATTATATCATTCCGGCTGAAATTGCTAATCGTGAATATTTTCCGGGCGTTTTTGGCGGAATATTTGGTCCAATTTACAAGCTGATACAAATCGTGTTTGGTAAAAAGCTCGGGAAAGTGAATGTAGGAAAGGTCCATAATCGAAATCGCGGTTGGAACAGGGCTAAACCTGGGCGCGTAGTGGCTGGGGCTGAAAAATACATCGGGCTTTTTCGTTTCCATAAAAAGTTTTAAGGGAAGACCGATTTGCGTCCAGAATTTTTTCGGTCCGACAATCTGATACTGCCAATTTTCGGTTGGCACCGGCATGTCTAGATGCGGCTTGTCTTTAAGATAAATTCTGAATTTAAGATCTTTTCTTTCCGAAACAGTCTGATAAAATTGACAAATAAGTTCGTAAGCATATTCGCCGATGCCGACTTTATTTTCGATATTAGCCTCATTTCCGTCAATTCCGATAATCATATTTTTATTTTAGCTTATACATCGCTCCTCTGGTAGCTCCAAGTTTAATTATAAACCCTTGTTCCTCCAGTTTTTTCAAATCGTACCTTATCATTCTTGGTGAAACCCTTAAAAAACGCCTTCTTACGGCATCTAACGTCATGACCCGATGATCCCTTATTAAATCTAATATCTCTTTTCTGCGGGGCAAAAGCAAATCTTCCGAGGTTTCCTGTTTATTATTAATCTCATCAAGCACCTTTTCAAGCTGTTCATTGATAATTTCCAACATGAACTCTATAAATGAAGTCGCATCGCTTCGATCCAAATATTCATAATATTCGGCTTTTCTTTCATTCAATAACTCTTCTATTGAAAGCAGCCCTTTAAAAGGGTAATCTTCTTTTATGGTGACTGCGTGGAACAAAAGTCTTCCCACTCTACCATTACCGTCAATAAAAGGATGGATTTTCTCAAAAGAGAGATGCGCAAGGGAAGCTTTGATAAAGACATTTTCATTTGTCTTAACGCTAAGATATGCAACGAGCCTATCAAGCAAACCACCGAGCTCGGATGGCGGAGGCGGAATATAGACAGGAAATCCTGATTCATTAAATATTGCGCTCGGCTCATTGCGTATTCTTCCCAAATCGCTTCGCAAACGCTTCATGACTATTGCGTGCAGATTTAAGATATAATCAAGGCTAATATTTTTATGCGGAGCGCTGTTTACAAAAGATAACGCCGCTAAAATATTTTCCACTTCAATTCTTTGCTCGTAATCAGGGTTAAACTTATCTACACGCTTCAAATCTGCTAAATTAAGCTTATTACCTTCAATTTTGGCGGAAAATAAAGAACTTTTAAGAAGAGACTGTCTTCGCAGTGTTTTTGTTAAGCTTTCCGAAACCGGAGTGTTTTCAATAATTGCTCTTTTTGCCTCGATTTTGGAGATCAAATCGACCATTATCTTTGTCAACTCATACTTTAGAGGAATTTCCATATACTTCCAGATATTACCAAATATTTCCAGATATGTCTAGAAGCCCGGGTAAATTACCGCTAGCTTGCTTTGAGGAATTCCCAAAATCTCCTGTGCATCTCTTTTTGTAGCTTCAGAAATACACAAAATTCTTTGCGACTCTTTCTTTACCCATTGTAATTTTCGCTTTTGAACTTCAACAACGTTCGGAGAGATAATCATTTTAAGAGGATTGAACTGGGTCTGGTGGTGAGATTCTTCGGGATATTTGTAAATCATGAGATCGTAAAGAATCGTTGCTTTCTTGGCTTTTTTGGCGGGCGGCTCTGTCCAGTCGGAAGTGATAAAAATATCGACCTCGCCAATAAAATTTTCTATCGGAAGAATATGTAACTTGTTCCAAAGAATATCTAAAGCCGTCGGCGGTATCCTAAATTGTTTAATTGAAACATTTGGATTTGATTGAAAATTGAAAATTGAAAATTGAAAATTTTTTCTTAACGAGGAGTAAAAAAGTATATACTCGTTCTCCGAATCTACTTGAACTAAATTTTCAACAAGATTTTCTAAATAATTCGCCACTCCCGTTTCCGGATACGCCAATTGAGAAATATCAATGCCTATCTTCATTCGGTTTTATATTTAAACATTTCAGCAGGTACTTCATTCTCATGATTGCCCTTTTGTGAGATATGTAAAATAAGATCAGCTAAAAACCCTGTAAATAAAATCTGGAATCCAGCGACAACAAAGAGTACCCCATAAGTCAGAAGTGGCCTGTTGCCTATCTTTTCTCCTTGAAAATGAAGAACAGCTAAATATGTGAGAATAATCAGTCCGATTGCGGAAACTATTCCACCAATAAATCCAAAAAAATGAAGTGGCCTTTCCCCAAACTTAGTAAGGAAAAAAATCGTTAGCGCATCCGGCACATCTCTCCATAACCTAAAAAATCCATATTTCGATTTTCCATACTTCCTGTTTTGGTGAACAATCTCTACTTCTGCTACCTTAAATCCTTTTAGATAAACCAATAGCAGCATAAATCGATACAGACCGCCATAAAGGCGCAGAGACTTTGCCGCATCTTTTGTAAACACCTTTAAGCCACAATTATGATCATGAAGCTTAAATCCCCACAATAAACTTATTACGAAATTTGAAAATCTTGAAGAAATTACTCTACTTAGCGAATGCTTTCTGTTCTTCCTCCAGCCTACGACCACGTCATTCCCCTCTTTTATTTTTTTATAGAGCTTTAGCATCTCCGAGGGCTTATCTTCCAAGTCTGAATCCATAGTGAAGATATAATCACCTTTGGCCACCCTAAAACCGGCTATTAAGGCATCTGCCTTACCTCTATGCTTCCTGAAAGAAAAAATTCTTACCTTTTTATCTTTTGCTGCAATTTTTTTAAGAACATCCAAAGAGTTATCCGTTGATCCATCGTCAATAAATATAATTTCGTAGTTGTTGTCGAGCGCAGGTAAAACCTTTGTTAATTCCCCATAAAGCTCACTAAAACTTTCTTCCTCGTTAAATGCGGGCACAACTGCGGAAATCATAGTTTTTATTTTATCATTTATTAGCTCTGCAGTCTAATTTGTGGAAACTTTTTCCTGCTTAACTTCCCACACCAGCTGGATCGTTCCTGCCACTAAAAACAAAAAAGCCCATACTCCCATCTTTTCGGCAATTTGCCCTAGATTAAACTGTAGAAAAATAGGAGAAAATAACAATAAAGCAATTCCTACAAGAAAAGTTTTCCTACTAGTAAACCCAAAGTATCCCTGAATTAAAACCCAAAGAGTAGGAACCAAAAGATAAACAAAATCATTGCCGAGCTGTAAATAAAGTCCATCTGCTAAGGCAGCTCCGAGCAAGATCATATCAAAAGAAATACTTACAGTTTGCTGAGAAGGATCATGAGAAGAAGGCAAAAAGCCTAATGGCTTTAATCCGCCAAACTTAGACAATTTCTCCCATATAAATTTTGTTGGCTCTTCTAAATATCTTCTCATTATGTATCTTCCTGGCGGAGATAAAAGCATTAGGTAGAAAAGTAAAGGTAGTAAGTAGACAAAAGAAGAGAATAAAACATCTATAGTTCCTAAAGAATTAGCGAATTTCTTAATTGAGAAGTCAAATAGTTCCAATTTATTTTGCAGAAGTTCACTTTTAGTGAATTTGTATTTGGCCGCGATACTCTGCCATCTTGTGCTTAGAGCTACAGAGTTGTTGTCGTTTCCTCTTAGGGAGGTTAATTTGAATTCGTACGTTTTATTCTTAGAATCGGCAATTATTGGAAAACCGAATGGGAAAAAGGGAACGTCATAAATAGTTCCATCGCGGTAAATAGTTTCGTAATACCAATCCTTAGAATCTTTTTGCTTAATCTGAAACAGTAGGAGATCTTCGTCATCATAGGCCGGTCTAAAAAAAGTCTGAAAACGCAAAGAAAGAATACCGAGGTTATTATCCCTGGCCTTAAACTCACCGGAAACAAAACCACCTTTTTCTAACTTACCCTGAGGCAAATGTGTAAAAACAGTTTCCGGCAAATTATAAGAAAGGAGAGAGAATGCAGTATCTAAACGTAGTATATATAAAGAGGTGAGTCCAATCCAAATCGATAATAAGAATAAGGGAATTATTACAAATTTGATGTATTTACTTCTTAACGAAAAAGCTTGTCGTTTATTTAATTTTTCTTTCATATAGAATTTTGCTGAAAACAACGAGTAGAAAGCAGAGAACGGAAATCAAAACACCACCGCTAATGACTAAACCTAAATACGCATAGCTTTGAGGTTTGAAATATAAAGTTCCCGAAATATCATAGCTCCCGTCTTTATTTATTTTGCAGCTTTGTATTTTACAAATAGTATTAGGATTTATATAGTAAGAATTTAAATTAGCGTCATTTTGTAAGTGGTACTTATCATCAATAAAATAGTTGCCCTTTACCAACACTTCTATCCAGCTAAAACTTCCTACCCTTAAATTCCATTGCGGATTATAGCCTTCGGAAAAATTAAGATAGAAAGGAGAAGAAGCGTTTTTAACTGAAAACGTGTATTCCGTTGGGTTTATAAACTCATAATTTATGGTTTTATATCCAACATTTCTTGAAATAGTTTCTTTTTCTACTGTCGTATATATATGGGGCTTGTAATTTTTATTTTCGTAGACAACAACATCTTTTGTGCCAATATTTATTTTCTTAAGGTATACTAATTTGTTTAGCTGATCAATATAATACTGTCTTGATTTTCCATAAAAAACAAAAAAATCTTCGTCGTTTGCTATGTCCCTTGTTGGAACAAAAACATACTTCACGGAAGAGATATCTAATACATTACCCGAATTCTTAAGTTTTAACGCCATTGTCATTAATTCGGCAGGAGTATACGTACTAGCTGATGTACTTCTAAACGAATTGCTCCAATAACTGTATTCCGAAAGAGCAAGCGTCATGTTTATCAAAGGATGATCTGTCGTGTATATGCTCCACGTTGACATGCTGGGAATCCAAAAAGTTCTATAATATTCTTTGTCTTTTAAAACAAAATTTTTAACAATAAGATAATCGCTGGGAATGATTCTGGGGACAAAAATTCCTCCTATTTCACCCGTCAGAAAAGGTTTTATGTTCCACAGAAATAAGCCAGCTATAAATATTACAAGCGCATATTTAAAATAAATTCTCACATTCTTGAAATTCTCAAATATATACGAAATAAATCCACCGACTAAAACTGCGTAGCCTAAGGCAATTAAAAAATAAAACTTGCTTGCTTCCCTAAAAGCGTTAAAACCTATTAAGTGCGTATAAAGCCATGGATAAATACCGGGAAACGGATCGGCTTCCTGTTTCGTTAAAAATATACCTACTAATGCAATGATTCCAAAAAATAAAACGTATTTATTTTGTCTGTTTAACCAAAGCCCCAAAAAAGCAAAGATTGGAATTAACCAGAAATAAACCGCAATAGGTTCTATCGTAAACCACGCCGATTTTGTTCCGGTCCAGAAAGGATGAAATAGCGTTATGGCATATAAAACGTTTAGAAACTGGCTACCAAAAAGCCCTCTGCCAAGAATTATATTGCTCGTTAGAGAACCGAGTTTAAGCATCGGCAGAATCCAGTAGACATTTAATAATCCAAAAATAAGAAATGTAATAAAGGAACGAAACAAGTTCTTTAAAGCCTTCACCGATGGCTTAAGCTTTTCAATAAAAAATATTTGGTACAGGGAATAAGCAAATAAAAGTAACACCCCCATATATGCAATTCTAAAATCATATGAACCCGCTACGAAAAGAGTTAGGCCTGAAAATACAAATAAATATTTTTTTTCTGCTTCTAAAGCTTTCATAAATATTAAAAGAGACAGCAGTAGCCAAGGCGTCGCTGCGTAGATTAAAAATCCGCTACCTATTACTAAATAGTAGGTATTGTAATTAAAAACTATCGTAGCAATAAAAGATGCTATATTCGATTTAAGTATTTTCTTAAACAACAAATATCCAAAAAGGTTTGCGAAAATAATTGTGGGCCAAAAAAATAAAATTTTTTCCGATACATTTAATGAGTAACCAAGATTGGCAATAAAACTTTCCGACAAGCTAAATATAAATCTCCAAAGAATAATATTGACCGAACCAAGATCCGCTAATGAGAACCATGAATAAATATAAGAAGACTTGGCAAGAGAATTGGAGAAGATAAAGAGCCAGTCTCCATTTGTGAAAATATTAAACGAAAACCATCTTGAGTAAGTTAAGAGTGCAATAATAGCCAATGAGAGAATGTATTTGAATGTTTTTTTCATTTGGTCTTAATCTTAGCTTGTCTAGGAAATTCTATTTCCCTTTTTGATATGAAATATAATCTGGCCATGCGGAATCTTTCTCTGATACAATAACTTTTTCAATGGGCCAATCTATGTGAAAAAAGGGGTCATTCCAACGGATACCGGTTTCATATTTGGGAGAGTAGTATTGGGAAACAGAATATTGAATGACGCTATTATCCTGCAACGATTGAAAGCCATGCGCAACTCCTTTTGGAATAAATACCATTTCTTTGTTCGTCCAACTTAAAATTTTGCTAAACGTTTGCCCATAAGTCTTTGATTCTTTGCGTAAATCTATTGCAACATCAAAAATTGATCCTCGTATGCATTGAACAAGTTTATCTTCTGATTTTGGGTTCTTCTGCATATGAATTCCCCGGATAGTACCTTTTCGTAAAGAAAACACTTGGTTCGTTTGAACTATTGAAAAAGCGAGTGATTGCTCCTTAAAGAGGTCTTTACTAAAAATGCGGGCATTAAATCCTCTCATGTCTCTTTTTGGCTCCAACTCAACTACGCATAATCCATCTATTTGAGTTTTTACAAAAATCATAATTTATGCTTCAGATGCTGGACAATAGTTTTTACTATTTCCTCTTTAGAAAGTCCATTTTCTGCTAAAAGATATTCTTGAGAACCTACCACGCTAGTAAATCTATCAGGGACTCCTAATCGTAAAAATCTCGCTGTACTATTTGCTTCCGCTAAAACTTCTGCGACTGCGCTACCAAATCCCCCTGTAATAAAATGGTCCTCAAGAGTAAAGATGTTTTTCGTGAACCTTGCCTCCTGAAGAATCAAGGCTTTATCTAAAGGCTTAACTGTGTGAAAAGAAATAACAGATGTCTGTATACCTTGTTCTGAAAGCATATCGGCCGCTGCAACAGCAACAGGCAGCAAACTACCCGACACAAGAAGACTGCAACCTTTCCCAGCACGAATTTTAAGACCTTTACCAATGACTATTGCCGGTTTCTTATTATTATGCACTAGTGGCGTACCGCTTTTATTAATCCTTATATAGACTGGTCCTGCTGTTTCATAAGACAGGCGCGTTAACTCGCTAGATTCATATGGATCCCCAGGTGTAAGAACGGTCATGTTTGGTAATAATCTCATAAGCGCGACATCTTCAATAGCATAATGACTCACTCCTAATTGATTCGTGCTAAATCCCGACGCAACGCCTATAATTTTTACGTTAAGATTATGAAATGCAACATCCAGTCTGACTTGTTCAAAACATCTCATGGTTGCAAATTGCGCTTGGGCATAAAAGTAAACGGTATATCCTGATAATGCTAGTCCCGTAGCAATCCCTATTGAGCTTTGCTCAGTAATACCCGTATTCATAAAACGATTGGGGAATTCTTTTTGTAAACCCTCGAATACGGAAAATCCCATATCCGCCGTAATAACGATTATATCTTTATGCTTACGCATCAAATTGGTAATTTCGTTTAAAAAGGCTGTCCTCATTCCGATAGCTCCCTTAGCGCAATAGCCACTTCCTCTAGGTTGGGTGTTTTGTAGTGCCATTCTCCTTTGTCTTCAAAAATCGATACGCCTTTGCCTTTTATGGTGTTAGCAATTATGACGCTGGGCTTATTTTCCTCGAAGGGTAATCTGGAAAATACTTTCGCTATTTCATTAAAATCATGACCGTTGATTTCTTTAACCGACCACTTAAATGCCTCCCATTTTTTAGCAAAAGGCTCAAAATCTAGAATATCCTTTACTCTTCCGAAACCCTGCAATTTATTATAATCAACAATAACAATTAGGTTGTCTAATTTATATTGTCCTGCCTGCAAAGCTGCTTCCCAAACAGAACCCTCCGCGCACTCTCCATCGCCTAAAACTACAAACACGCGAAAAGATTTTTTTTGCAATTTTCCGGCTAACGCCATACCTACTCCTATAGGTAAACCATGTCCCGCTGAACCCGTCGTTGCTTCAATTCCCGGCGTGCCGTTTCTTGTGGTAGTTCCATTTAGCTTACTCCCATCATGAAGGTAGGTTTTAAGTAATGATTTTTTGAAAAAACCTTTTTCCGCCAGCACGGAGTACAGCGCTGACGCTCCCCAACCTTTACTTAAAATAAAGCGATCGCGATTAGCAAGGTTCGGATTTTTTGGATTTACATGCAAGACTTTCGAGTATAGATAAAATATTACATCGATTATTGACAGGGATGAGCCGATGTGGGAAGCGCGAACAGGCACAATCATTGAGAGAATTGTTCTTCGATGCTTTTTCACCCGTAGCTTAAGTTGTTTTAACTCTTCATAGTCCATAATATACAGCTTTTATAAGCTTTTACCGCCAGATAAGCTTATTATATAACGTTTTACTTACCCATTATAACCTATTGCCTTATAGATGACCCCGGAATTTAAAAAAAGAGCTTTATTAAATATTCTCCTTCCATCAATAACAATGCCGTTTCTCATGTGTTTTTTGAAGATACCGGGCGTAAGTTTTTTATATTCGTTCCAGGCAGTCATCAGGAGTACTCCATCCGCGTTTTTTAGTACTCCCTCGATTGTTTTTGTAAGCGTAATATTCATATGTTCTAATTCCATCCTGCTGGAATTAATTATGGGATCGTGACAAACAACTACCGCCCCTTCTTCAAGTAGTAATTTTATAGCCCAAATGGACGGAGACTCTCTTAGATCGTTCGTGTTTGGTTTAAATGTTAATCCTAAAACAGCAATTTTTTTATTCTTCAAGCTCCCTAAGGCTTGCTTTAAGAGCAAAACCATTCGAGCCGGTTGGGTACGATTAATATTTATAACACTATTAATGAGCTCTGTCTTAACACCAATCTCTTTTGCGTATGCAGCTAACGCTTTCGTATCTTTCGGAAAGCAACTTCCGCCATATCCGCAACCGGAGAATATATAGTTTAAAATTCCTGGTCTAATAAGTTTATTATTTATCCTCGGAGTTAATCTTGAATCTAAATGAACACCTTTCCAAACATCAAGAATATCTACCCCTTTTGTTTCCTCGGATATTCTGGCAATTTCGTTTGAAAAACTTATAAGTGTCGCGAGTAGCGCATTATTCGCGTACTTAGTCATTTCTGCCGTCGCTAGGTTGGTAAAAATTTTGGGGCAAGAAACTTTGCTGTAAATCTTCGCAAACTGTTGACCGCTTTTTTTATCATATTGCCCAATTACAATCCTGTCGGGATTCGTGGCATCTTCTACCGCATTTCCTTCTCTTAAGAATTCGGGGTTCATACAAAGACCAAAATCTTTACCGGCAATTTTATTGGAATATTTTTCAAGCAGAGGCTTAATAATCGATTCTGTAGTCCCGGGAATAACCGTTGATTTCGTAGTAACAACGTGATATTTCGTAATGCTTTTCAAGGCGTTTCCGACTTGCTTTGATGCTTCTTCTATTTCCGACAAGTCTATTTTGTCTTTCAATGTTGGAGTACCGACTGCTAAAATTGTGAAGTCGCTAGACATTACGCTTTCCTCAAGATTATTCGTTGCGATAATTAAACCTCTTCCCACAAGTTTTTTAAGCAGCACGTCTAGCCCCGGCTCAAAAAAAGGTGACTTACCACTATTGATACTAAGTATTTTTTTCTTGTCTCTCCCAATGCAAATCACTCTGTGTCCTAACCTTGCTAAGGATACTCCTGTTACTAGCCCCACGTAACCTGTCCCGACAATGGTTATTTTCATACTTTAAGCTCTGTAATAAATATCGTGATACCAACGCAATACTCTTTCTAAACCTTCGTCTATGGAAATTTGCGGAGCATATCCTAATTCCTTCCTTGCCTTATCGATCATTGGACAGCGGCGGCTAGGGTTATCTATTAAATAATCATTATCTTTATTCTTCTTAGTTACTATCTTTCCTGAATAATGAAAATTATCTTTCCCAATCTTAACTATTTTTTTAGCTAAATTAAGCATTGATACTTCGGGCCCAGCAACACCAATATTGTATGCTTCCCCATCCCTTCCTTTTATGAGTACTTTTAAATATCCGACAATCCCATCGGCAACATAGCAAAAGGCTCTAGATGGACTACCGTCTGAAAACATGACAATATCTTCATTCTCCAGAATATCTTTTGAGAAATCAGCAATTACCCTTCCGTCTGTAATTTTCATACCGGGACCATAATTATTGCAAGGCCGGGCAGATCTTATTGGGAGACCGTATGCTTTAACGTGATTTATGCAAAGGGTTTCCCCAAATCTTTTCGACTCATCGTAACATGCTCTTGGTCCGGTGCATGACACATTTCCTCGATAGGTTTCGGGGGTTGGGATATTTCCTTCAGTGGGATCTCCATATACTTCGCTGGACGAGAAGAATAATAAACCGGAAACTGCTCTGCTTTTCTTTCTTCTTTGAACCATATAATTCAACACGTTGTAAAGACCCAAAATATTGGCATTGATTGTACCAATTGGATCTTGTCTGTAGAAGGTCGGAGACGCGAATGAAGCACCATGGATTATATAATCAAATGCAATACCTAAGGGAAGTTTGTATTCTCCGATGTCTTTTCTTAGAACAACTAAGTCTTTTCTACCTTTTATTTCCTTTAGCCATTTGGGCATGCCCTTTTTAAAGGTACTTAACGCATAAAGTTTTATTTTTTTGTTTGGATTACTATCGTTCCACGCAAGAATGGATTTAACGAGATAAAATCCTAAGAAACCGTTTGCTCCTGTTAGAAGAACCGAATTCCCACCCAATACTTCAAACTCTTCTTTAGCTTTCGAATGAATATAGGCAATGTCTTTTTTTTCTATGTCGCTTTTAAGCACTATCACCGCTTCCACACTTTCCATGCTGGATTTTCGCCCCACAGTTTATTTAGACTATCCACGTCCGGATATGTATCCATTGAATGCCAAAACCCATCATGTATAAACACCGAGAGTTGTTTTTTCTTAACTAGCCGCTGTAGCGCGTTATGCTCAAATTCTCCTGGTTTTAAATAACTAAAAAAATCCCGTTTGAAGATCATGAATCCTCCGTTGGTTCTCTCTTTTAGAATCGGTTTTTCCGTAAAATTCTCTACAATATTATTTTCACCCAATTTTAAAAGGCCGTATTTACTTCTAGGATGAACTCCTGTGATTGTCCCTATCGTATTTTGTCTATTGTGAAATTTCACTAGCGCTTTAATGTTAATATCCGACAGACCATCACCATAAGTCACCATGAAATTTTTATCTTTTTTGGGAATATAATCTTTTATCCTCAATATTCTTTCTCCTGGCAGTGTTTCTTCCCCCGTATTCACAAACGTTATCTTAAAATCTTCCGACTTGGTATCATTTCTTATGATTTTTGTTTTACCGCTTAAAGTGTTTAGGCTAAAATCATAAACCATATTTTTTTCATTAAGAAAGTATTGCTTTATATAATCACCTTTGTATCCTAACGCTATGATAAAATCATTAAACCCGTAATGGGCATAAATTTTCATAATGTGCCACAGTATTGGCTTGCCGCCAATTTGCACCATTGGTTTTGGTTTAAATTCTGTTTCCTCTTTAAGTCTGTATCCTATCCCCCCGCACAAAATTACAGTTTTCACTTAAGTCCTTTCCATTTCTTTACCGGTAAAAGAAATTCTTCAACCATCCAAAAAGTTTCGTAATATATAAGCGCTATCGAGACAAAAGGCAACAGAAGTATACGGGGATCAGTAAGTGTTTTTTTAGTTGTATACATCTCTTTCATGTATATTAATGCAAATGCGATAATGGGCAGAAAATTATAAGGGAAAATAAATATAATCAATGAAAAAAAAGCCAAGAATGGCTTAACCAGCAATACTAACAACGCACCTAAGGGTAAATTTAATTTATGCATCCTTATTATTTTCCCATAAGATCTGGCAAACAGTTTTCTATTGCTTATCCAATTTATAATTGAATAATTTTGGCCTAAATAATGAAGATGGATTACCCTCGCATTGGTTTCAACTACTTTACCTAATTTTTTTAATTTAATTGCAAGATCTACATCTTCCCCTCCTATATCGGCATTGAAATTTTTTTCATCAAAACCCCCTGCTTCCAAGAATAACTTTTTATTGACGTAATTAAATTTACCGGTAAAACTTCTCTGATCTCTACTTAGCGCCGGGCAAAACAGACATTTCTCCCAAAAATTATACTTATTCCAAACGCTTCTGGGCATCAGTATGAATGGCGTACATGCGGAAACATTTTTTTCCTCAAGAACTGGCTTCATCATGATGCTAATCTCTCTTCTCGCAGGTAAAACTCCATCTGCGTGCATGACAATAACGTAATTAGACTTAGCGACTTTAACTCCCATGTTATAGCTATTACTAACTCCTGTGTCTGAATTTTTCGTTAAAATTCTAATCTGTAACGCTTTATTGTTTACGGAAAAGTTTTTTATCTTGCTCAAAGAATCATCGGTTGAATGGTTATCGACTATGATTATTTCTCTTATTGGATAATCTTGTTTTCTAATCCCCTCCAGCGCGTAGAGAATTGTGGACGAAGAGTTTCTTTGAATTATTACAATAGAAACGGGGGAAATAAATTTTTCATTTTTTTTTATCATAGATAAATAAAAGCAATGTTGATGATAAAGTATATCATATTAGTGTGTTTAGTCAAGGCTAAATATTTTCCAAAAACTTATATTTTTCCTTCGAATTTCTTAAGCAACAGCAAAAGATAAATTAAAGAGAAACTAAAATAGTTATTTATACTTCTAAAAATTCTGTGGATACTCCCTCTAATTCTTTCATTCCTTGGTGACGCCCGACTATTAATTCCCCCTGGCCAATTTTTTGTAGCTGGAATAAGTTGTCAATTGTCCATTTAGCTCTGTTTTTGTATTCATATTTAATTTCTTGAAGAATTTTTCCAAGAATATGTATGTCTTTCTTCCATTTACGACATGGTAGCTTGCAATCGCAAGGCTAATGTTTTTATTTTTTTTAATCGTTGTACGTGCGCCTTTCATCGCTTCGATTTCCGCTCCTTCAATATCCATTTTTATAAAGTCGACTGTATTAAGCCTAAGCCTAACAACTTCTTCGTCAAGGGGTGCAACATTGACCTTATTAATGGTTTTTCTATTATGAAATGCTGTGTTTATGGTAACAATATTTGAGCCGACTGATTGAATATCGAAGGGTACAGAATCATTCTTATCAAATAATCCTTTCCTAACTAAGGTGACATTGGAAAGCTGGTTTAGTTTGATATTCTTTTTTAGCATCATCATGGTGTATGGATCCGGTTCATAGGCGATGACTTTTCCTTTTGAGCCCACTTTTTTGGCCGCATATACTGTATATAGCCCTGTGTATGCTCCTGCATCAATGACAATATCTCCTTTTCGTAGAGAATAATATGTATTGTAACCGCTCACTTCCTTTACAAGACGCCTATTGTTAAAAACATTATCCTTGTGCATTTTTATGCTTATTCCATTTACCGTAACCAAGTCAACGGGACCGGGCATCACGTTAATGGAATAGCTTAAAATATTTTTTATGATAGATTTTATATACCCTTCAGGAAAAATGTTAAGTATGAGGCGTAAAGGATTCATAAAGTATTAAAAATATTTATTCAATAGCATATTATATAACATTTTATTGCGTAAATACTATATTTTTTAAAAAAATTAAACCTTTTCGGCTGCCGGTAATTTTTTGTGTATGATTCTTGCAAATTTTTAAATTTATCACTGAAGTATTTCTTTTTTTTAAAAAACGTGCTATATTTGCAAAATGGCAAGGAAGCGAGCATTAATTACTGGAATTACCGGACAAGACGGTTCATACTTAGCAGAGCTTCTGCTTGAAAAAGGTTATAAAGTATTCGGTCTGCAAAGGCATACCAGCTACCCTAATACATATCGCATAGACCATCTAATTAACAATGCCAAATTCCCCAACTTTCAGACTGCTTATGGAGATTTATCTGATAGCTCCAACATCGCCGCGCTAATTGAAAAGGCTGAACCCGATGAAATCTATAATCTTGGCGCTCTGAGTCATGTGGGCGTAAGCTTTTCCATGCCTGAATATACCGTAGATATTACGGGACTGGGCGCTTTACGCATTTTGGAAGCTATTCGTCAAATTAAAGCTCCTATCAAATTCTACCAGGCGGGATCTTCCGAGATGTTCGGCGACGTGGAGAAAAAAACCTTCCAAAATGAGAAAACACCGTTTAATCCACAATCACCATACGCTTTGTCAAAAGTATTTGCGTTTCATACTACGCGGATCTATCGAAAAAGTTACAATATATTCGCGGCAAACGGCATCCTCTTTAATCACGAATCGCCAAGACGAGGTATTACATTTGTAACAAGAAAAGTGACGCTGGGATTATCGCGTATAAAACTGGGATTGCAAGACGTTTTAATGCTTGGAAATCTAAATGCCAAGAGAGACTGGGGTTACTCCAAAGATTACGTTGAAGGAATTTATAAAATTTTAAATTATAAAAGTGCCGATGATTTCGTATTGGCAACCGGTCAAACACACACCGTTCGCGAATTTGTTGAGAACGTCGCAAAGCACCTAGACTATGACTTACAATGGAGGGGAAAAGGTTTAAAAGAAAAAGGCATCGATCGAAAAACGGGAAAAATAATTATTGGAATAGATCCCGTTCACTTTCGTCCTTCTGAGGTAGACTATCTGCTTGGTGACTCTTCTAAGGCGAGAAAACTTCTGGGATGGAAACCAAAAGTTAATTTTCAGGAGTTAGTTGAAATTATGATTAAGCATGATTACGATCAGGTTAAAAAAGAGACAGGGCTGGGACATAAAATAGTAACCAGACACCGATTCTATTAAAAAGTGGAAAAGATAATATCTAACAATACTGTAATCGCCATCCGAATTAAGAAACTCAAAAATGGCGTAATATCTCTTACGGATCCTAATGAACCGCTACAGCTTGTAACACACAAGCGCTCATCGGGTGAATGCACAAAGGCACACATTCACGTTCCAAAGAGACGCATTACGGAAAAACTTCAGGAATGTTTAGTAGTCATAAAGGGGAAAATAAAAATTGATTTTTATACACCGAAGAAAAAGTATTTCAAGTCTATATATCTTTCAGCTGGTGAAACTATAATATTTATGAATGGAGGACATGGAGTCCACATACTAAAAGATAGCGAAATTATAGAAATTAAAAACGGGCCGTTTATCGAAGATAAAATTTTGCTTTAAATTCAATTGAAAAACTCAAAAAGATTAGCAATCATAGGAAGCCACGGCATGGTAGGATCGGACTTAGTCCGATATCTGAAGCCACATTTTCAAGCAATCGTCGAAATAGACCGAGAGAGCTATGAGGAGCATAGAAACCAAAAATTTGACGTTGTTATTAATGCAAATGGAAATAGTAACAAAGTTTGGGCAAACGATAATGTCCTTGGCGATTTCGAAGCATCCACAATTTCTGTATACAAGACTCTTTTGGATTTTCCATGCAAAACATATATGTATATATCGTCAAGCGATGTTTACGAAGATCATACAAGCGAAAAATTTACTTCAGAGAAAGAACCAATAAATTTTGAAAAACTTGCCCCTTATGGATTCCATAAGTTTTTGAGCGAATGTATCGTGAGAAATTTCATAAAAAGTTACATAATCCTACGCTGTCCCATGATGCTCGGAGTTAACTTAAAAAAGGGACCGGTGTATGACATCTTGAATGACTCACATTTATTTATATCCAAGGAATCTGCTTTCCAAATGATAACAACGAAAGAGCTTGCTCAAATTATTTATTTTCTAATTGATAGAAACATCACGAGGGAAATATTTAACGTAGGCGGAATTGGTACTGTTTTATTTAAGGAATTAAACCAATACATAAAGAAGCAAATAAATTTCCCTAAAGACGGAAAAACACAAACCTACGAAACAGATGTCTCAAAACTAAATAAAATTTATTCTCTGAAAACATCTTCCGAGTATTTGAAAAGTTTCTTGAAAAACCATATAATGCCCATATCTTAATTACTTATGTTAGCTAAAAAATGCATTGTCTGCGATAACTCAAATTTAAAAAGAGTTATTAAATTAGGCTTTCACCCATTAGCGGATACATTCCTCAAGAAAGAACAATTACTTCTTCCCCTTAATACATATCCGCTTAATTGCTTATTATGTAAAAATTGCGGGCACTTACAAAATGAATATTTTACACCGGGAGATGAAAGATATGTCGAAAGTAACTACAGCTATACGTCCTTTAATTCAGATGCGGCAAAAAAACATTGGCTTGAATTCTTCGATTCTGTAAGTAAATATACACATGTGGAATCAACTGATCACGTTATAGAATTTGGATCAAATGACGGACATTTACTTTCGCATTTTAAGAAGAAAGGAATCAGAGTTACCGGAATTGACCCTTCCCCTATCATGATTCGTGAAGCAAGGAAAATTGGTGTTGATTCAATAGAAGGATTCGTCGGAAAAGATACAATCGCAGCTGCCGTAAAGAAGAAGGGAATGGCAAAAATAATCATGGGAAATAATGTAGTTAATCATATCGAGAACTTAAAAGAGGCAATGTTGGGAATAAAGTCAGGTCTTAAAAATGATGGCTATTTTATTTTTGAAGTACCATCTCTAAAGGATACAGTTGAAAAATATTTATTTGATATGATATTTCATGAACATATTTCAACATTTAGCGTACGCTCGGCAGACACCATGCTTAAAAGATACGGGCTGTATATAGTTCACGTTGAGAATGTAAATTATCATGGTGGATCACTAAGGATTATTTCTACGCCCAATGTTTCTGCCTACAACGCCGCTCTCGTCAGAAAATCTATCAAAGCCGAAGAAAATGCAAAGATATTTAATCCAAAAACATACGCTGCTTTTATGGCAAAAATAATTAAAGATAAAAATGATGTCTTAGCAAAAGTTTATGCACTCAAGAAAAAGGGTAAAAAAATAGCCGCGATCGGAGCCGGGGCACGAAGCAATACTCTTCTTAACTTTTATAGACTCGATAGCACTGTCATCGAATTTGTCACCGACGCCTCAAAATACAAAATCGGCAAATATACCCCCGGATCTCTTATTCCAATCAAGAATGATACCAGTCTTCAAGCTGAAAACATCGATGTTGCCTTAATAACCGCTTGGAATATCGGTAAATATTTAACTGAAAAAATAAGGAAAATAAATGATACAATAGAATTTATAGTTCCAGGAGAAAAAGAGCTACTATGATAAAAACAAAAATAAAAATTGCAACCAAGGATAATCGGGGAAATATCTCGGATATATTTTATAATCATCGCATTGATCACGTAGCGGTGATGAATTCAAAAAAGGGTGCGTTTCGCGGAGATCACTATCATAGATATACTACTCAGCACATATATATGACGAGGGGAAGTCTTAGGTATTACTATCGAAAACTTGACGAGGACAATAGTAAAGTAAAAAGCGTCGTTATTCACGAAGGCGAAATGGTAACAACTGGTCCAAATGAGGTACATGCGCTTGAAATTATTGAAGATAATCAATTTATTACCTTTTCGGAAGGAAAAAGAGGCGGAAATGATTATGAGTCTGACACTTTTCGCGTATCACCATCCATAATGAAAAAGTATCGAACAATACACCCTACAGGCTCTGCAGGAAGACCAAAGCGCAACAAAAAATAAAAATCTCCTTGGGTCACGCCACTTTTTCTAAAAATTTAAATCTTCTTTTGTAATAATCTTCGAAATAGAAATACCGATTGAACTTGTTAACGCCGTCTATATACTTTTGATAATTGTCCCTTATCTTTTTAAGAGCGTTACGAAGTGAGATTTCATTTCTGTCTACTATTTCTCCAGCATTAAATTTTCGAATATAAGGAGCTACGCTTGGAATATTGGACATAATAATCGGTAAACCAAGCTCCGCATAAGCCTTTACCTTCCCAGGATCCGCATAGTATGTGACACTAGATTTATTAGCATCATACAGTGCTATCCCTATTTGACACTCTTCGGAAATCTCATTTAGTTCTTTGTCTGAGAAAAATTTATTCGGGAAATACACTCGATCGCTAATATCATATCTTTTAATTATACTCATATATTTTGTGTATAATTTTTTTTCGCAAACACCAATTATTTTTAACTTATATTCTTTATTTTCCTTTAAAAAATCATAAAAAAACTCCAACCCCTGAGACTCTTTTATTAAACCTACAAATAGTATGTTAAAATTATTTCTATCAAAAGTTCTTGTAATTGACTTGGGTTTAACTCCCCACATTACAGTCTTACGATTATCGCTTTCTAAAATCTTTCCGTTCATTATTTCGTTAATTGCATCGCTTATGTAACAGGCATAAGTCCCTTGGCCATGGTAAAATTTTTTAAGCTTTTCAAACATTATAATCACCTTGCTAGTGTTCGGGAAATAATCTCCTACCCAATAAACAAAATTTACACTTCTCCATAGTTTTTGAGTACTCATTCCAAAAAAGAATATCGGATGAAATACGATGGCAAAGAAGGGTTCCTTTTTTGAATAGTACTTATTAAGTACTTTAAAATACTGAATATACCAACCCAGATAGTATAAAAAAATATTCTCAGAGAGACTAAAAGGCTTTTCCTCCATCAATTTCCCGTAGTTGTATTGCCTTATGACATTGCCTTTATTCTTAACTCTTGGCATAACAATAAATATAACTAATTTTTCTGTATGACTTACAAAATATTCTTCGATGTTTCCGCAAAATTGAAGACTTGATTGAAGAAAAATATTTTTATATCTAAAAAGGGATTTATTTTTTTTCATATTTAACAAATATTCCCATAAAACTATTTTCGTCCATACGGTATTCTTCATCTACCTTCCGTGATATCTCCTCTTCGAAGAAAGGTTGTCTTCGAAAAATCCATTTTGCTATATACAAATCCAATAAGCTGATTAGACTCCAAATTCTCCCTTTTATTTGTATTTCGCGAATTTTAAAATTATTTCCCTTTCCCAGCTTAATCAGTTTTTCCCTTGAATAATGCCGATGTCCTATCAACCAATAGGCAGGATCCAGATATTTTGAGCGCAAAGAATCATACGGAGTAGATAAATAAAATATACCGTTTTTTTTCAAAACTCTTTTAACCTCTTTAAACATTTTGTTTTCTGTATCTTTTGGAATATGCTCTATCACTTCCCACGCTACTACAGCATCAAAATAATTATCCTTAAAAGGAATTTTTAAGGCTCCCCCTATTTTAAATATCGCACGCTTATCTTTAATATTCTCCTTAGCAGGTTTTAAATCTAACGCACTTATTTCAACACCAGCTATCTCTTTAACTCCTTTCTTAAGCGTACTTAATTCAAACCATCCGAAACCACAACCTATATCTAATACTTTCTTTCCCTGTATGTCTTTGTTGTCTACAAATTTTGTTGAGAATTCCAATCTGCCTGTTAATTTTTCGCTTGGCTTTTCGTTTAAAATATTTTTCATTCTTTTAAGAGATATCCTAGCCCCACGACTGCAAATTCGCAAGTTTTCATAAACAACATTCCGATGCCGATCATGGGATTAGAGAATAATTTTTGAGGATTTGAAAAAAATAGTTCATATCTCTTAGCTATACTCGATTGTCTCTTCCAATCTTTATTGTTTTCTTCTTTCGAAGAATAATTTGTAATTTGTTTGCCATAATACATTTTTTTCTTAAGTAATTGCACAAGAGAGAGATTTCCTTCGTCGTGTTTAATAAAACTGCTTATTCTTAAAACTTTGTATTTTGCTTTTGCTTTTTGGCCTAAATCCCAATCTTCACCACTGATTAATTTTTCATCAAAACCCTTGAGCTCCATAAACACACTTTTGGAGAAAAATCTTGGAGCCTCTATCCACTTCACTTTAAGATAAAAGCTTCTCTCAAGGGCTTTGCAACTAGCCCAAAACCCTTCTCCAAAAGATTCTTCAGGAATTACAATTCCTCCTGGCTTCCGACTTCTGACTTCTGACTTCTGACTTAAAAGTACGCAGTCTCCAACAACATTTCTTGACAATACCATATCGCTGTCAATAAACAACAAGTATTCACCCTTGGCTTTACTTACTCCGAAGTTCCTCTGCGCGCTTCGCTCGGGCCCTTTGTTAAAAACCTGAGTTGTAAATTTGCTGGCAATTAATTTTGTTTTATCAATGGAATTATTATCAATAATAATAATTTCTATATTTTTGTACGATTGATTTTTGATGCTTTGTAAGCACCTACTTAAAACTTTTTCGGAGTTTTTTGTCGGGATAATAACAGATACTAGATTTTCTACTTTTGCAGATTTTTTATTTTTTAACAACATATAGTAAACCAGATGAAAGTGTAATAAATTTTGTAAAAAATTTATCCAATAGCGATATCGGGAAAGGAAAGAAAAAGGTAACTCCATGTTTATTGATAATCTTAAATTTCTCCCTTTCTAGAATTTCCGTCAGAGAATCGCTTGTAAAAATCTTCAGGTGTCCCTGAACCTTCGCGCCCTGTCCTAATATTGCGAGTTTTCTTCCCAAGTTTACTTCGTTACTCGTCTCGGTAAATAAAGGTTGAACTCCTAATAAAACTAATACTCTATTTGCCCAGGAGACAAGATTTGGAGTAGATATTATTAATATCCCATCTTTTTTTAAAACTCTATTTATCTCTCTTAATAGAAAATCCGGATTGGGAACGTGCTCAATCACTTCGCCTAGAACAACACATTCGAAAACTTTAGATTTAAAAGGTAATCCTTCTGTTATATCAGCTTGTTTGTAAATGATTTCCTTATTCAATTTTTTATTGGGATAGATATCTATTCCATAAAGTTTGGTGGATGAAAGTTTGCTATGTAAATTAGTTAATAAGTATCCCGAGCCACACCCAACGTCTAGAATACTATTTGGAGAAATATCTATAATTATTTTTATAATTTTACCTATTCTCATATCGGTAAAAGTTATAAAGGTTTTATTCTTTAAATAATATTTATCAAATTTCATATTTCATTACTGCTCATTATAATTTTTGATTGACCACATGCTTAAGAAAAAGATTATAACTAAAGAAACGTATGAGGTAAAGTATGAAAGCTTTTTGGTTTTAGGAATAAATAATGGTAGCGCCGATATGCCAAACAAAATCAAAAAGAATCTGAAAACAAGAAAAGAAAATCCTAAACTTTGAGCCCAGCTGAGCTGAAGCATTGAAAGTCCGGTAAATATTAAGAATAAAAAGGTCAATAAGTAATTCTTATTAAAATATTCTTTTAGGAAAAGCGCGGTTGAAATTGTCAAAAATGGATAAAAAGGATATCTGTACCAACCATGAGAAGGTTCGTTAGGAATTACGAAAATAAAAACTGCGAGATAGGCTAAAAACGGTAAAATAACGAAAATATTTTTCTTGATGTCCTTAACCAAAAGCAAAAAGACCGCGAACCAGCCAAAATATATCCAACCGTCAACCATAAACCTATCCACCAAATAAGGGGAAGTAAAAAGAGCAAAAAAACTATTAAAAGTAATGTCGAACCTTTGTAATTGTAACCCCCAAAGTCCTAAGAATATATTCCAATCCCAATAATACCCGTATGCAAAATAGATAAGAAAAATGGGCAAGACAATTGCCAAAAATTTGAGCGAATCTTTATATTTCTTAAGATAGAAAAGTACTAATACGATTGCCAAAGCTCCCGCAATCCACGGGACTTTCGCCAAAGTTAATAGTCCGCAAATCACAGCCGCAATATTTCTAAACCAGGGATTTTTTGTTTTAATAAATTTAGACATAAAAAATAATGCCAGCAGAAAAAATGGGATAAAGAAATTTTCGTTTTCAACAATTCTTGAACCAACAACAATTGTCGGCGTAATTGCATATAAAAATGACGACAAAAGGCCAATTCTAAAACCATAGACCTCCGCCGCCAAAACATAAACCATAAAAATACTTAAAACCCCTAATATTAGAGCTAACCCCCGAATATTTTGTAAGTTAACGTGATACATGTCCTTCGCACCACTAATCAAGGCAAATGAACCAACTACTAATCCAAAAAGCGGTGGGTGCTCAAGATACGGTTTGACTATAACAAAAGGGGTTTTTTGATAAACAATTGACTGCCGATAAATATACTGTGGATGACGGGACCAAGACATTGGAACGTGATTCTGAATTAAATTTATTCCAAGCCAAGTCCACGCGTACTCGTCAAATGTTGCGCCAAGGCGCGGCCAAGTGTAAAGATTATCATACCTTAGATAGAATCCTAGGATAAGCACGAATGCTAAGCTTACAAATTTGAAACTAAGAATAGCATTTTTATTTTTTATCACTTAAGTAATTATTTCTTTGAATTCCTTATAGCTTTTATCCCAGCTAAATTTTTTAGCCCAAGAGACGGCCTCTTTCGATATTTTATCCCTTAAGCTATTGTCTTCAACTATCCTAATCATTGATTCTGAAAGTTCCTTTATCGATGGTTCTTTTGACAGAATTAATCCCGTCTTATTCTTTACTACCGAATCTCTAAGTCCTGTTACGTCACTAACTATAGACGGCGTTCCACAAGCAGCAGCTTCCGTGACTACCATTCCCCATCCTTCCTTAACTGAAGGAAGAAGTAGGCACCAAGCTTTTTGCATCATTTTAATCTTTACATCTAATCTATTTTTTTTAAGAAAGAAGTTATTCTTATTTACAAAAGTGACGTTTTTAGACAGTTTAAGCTTTTCCTCTATGGCAAGTAATCTTTTCTCATCGGAGCCATTTCCTATGATTGCCATTTTTGCATGTTTATATTTTTTGGAAACATTCTTAAAGGCTCTTATGCATAAATCTACCCTTTTCATCTTAACCAGTCTTCCTACGTATATAAATAAAGGGTATTTTGTTTTTGCTCCGCCCGCTTTATATCTTTGATGATCAAGTCCCATCGGAAATATGCTTATATTTCTTTCGCTAATCCCCAATTTTTGCAAGTCCTTACTCGTACTATTTGAATAGCATAAAAAGTGAGTATTTTTATAAGTTAGGTATTGGATTTTTTCTAAAAGATAAGCTACATATGATATTGGTTTTGGCAGTTCAAAGAAAAAAACTTCTCTTGCTAATTGATTAACGTATGCAAATCTATTTTTTTTTGGCACATAGAGAGGCGTCTGCCAACATATAGTATTAATCATGTCGATTACTCTATCGGGCTTTTTTTTAAGACTTCTATAATATATAAAAGCTTCCAGGTAAACGCTTAATCTATTTCCTTTCCTTATTATTTTAACTCCGTCCATCATTTCTTCTTTTAGGCAATTAGGGAAAGATCTGGAAAAAAATGTGAGCTCGTGGCCTTCTTTTACGAGACGTTTGGCAAATTCAAACGCAATTACTTCAGCTCCGCCAACTTGAGGATTTTTGACATCTTTCCAATTTAGAATAAGAATTTCCATTAAACGTTGAATAACTCCTTATTTGAAGAAACCCAGTCATGAAGTTTTTTTATTCCCGTTTCAACATTAATTTTAGGCTCCCATCCAAAATCTTTCTTAGCCTTTCTTATGTCCGATACATATATTGGCTGGTCTCCTGGACGCCAATCTGAAAACTTAGGTTCTATTTTTCTTCCAAAAAGTTTTTCTAGAATTGGCTTAAAATCAAACCATATGGAAATTGTATTTTTTGCTCCTCCGCCAACATTATAGATTTGTCCTTTGGTAATTTTTATATTTTTTGCCGCCAAATCATAAGCCCTAACCAAATCTTCTACGAACAATAAATCTCGTACTTGTTTACCGTTGCCATAAATTGAAATTGTTTTACCCTTTGTTAGAGCTATAATAAACCAAGCGACCCAACCTTGGTCCTCAATGCCGAATTGATGTGGACCATAAATGCAGGATTGCCTAAAGACGATTGTATTAAGTCCATAAATTCTTGAATAATCTCTTACGTATTGATCTGCTGTTCCCTTGCTGCAACCATAAGGAGAATGAAAATCTGTAGCTCTGGCTTCCGATACCCCAAGAGGTAAATTTTTAAAAGCATATCTTGTTTTTTGTTCGACAATTTTTAGATCTTCTAAGCCTCCATAAACTTTGTTCGTAGAGCTGTAGATTAAAACCGGATTATTTCCTGACTTTCTTAAAGCTTCAAGAACATTGAAAGTACCACCTGCGTTAATTTCGAAATCTTCTCTTGGATTTTCTACTGATGTCGTTACTGCTACTTGTGCTGCAAGATGGAGAACGATATTTACGCCTTTTACTAATCTTTGAAGTTTACTTGAATCATATCTTACGTCACCTTTTATAACTCTTATGCTCCTTATGCCATACTCCTTCTTAAACCACGCTATATTACTCTTACTTCCCCTTCTTGAAAAATTGTCAAAAATAATAACTCCGTAACCTTTCGATAAATAGTAAGCAGCGGAATTAATTCCTATAAAACCTGCCCCACCTATAATAAGAATGCTTTTTTTCATAATTATTTTTTTATTCTATCATAATAGTGAAGAATTTTTAATCTGTAAAACACAGCAACGGTATCCCAAAGCATGGAGAGTATTACTTTCCAAAAACTCGTGGAAGTAATAGCATTTGCTCCGTTGAAGTTAAGCTTTACAGGCGCCTCGTAAATCCTCGTGTAACCTAATTTCTGGGCAACAGCTAAAACTTCTACGTCAAAAGCAAATCTCTTTACGATTATATGAGGAAACACATCTTTAGCAACTTTTCGCTTGAAGATTTTTAGACCAACTTGCGTATCCCTTACGCTAAACCCAAACATTAAATGAGTGAGGGTTCTATATCCCCAAGATAATATTTTCCTCCAGCAAGGATAACTAACTTTTGATTCGGGATGAAGCTTGCTTCCGATAACTATATCTGCCTTATTCCAACTCATAATATCTAACATTATTGAAATTTCCGTTGGGTCTAAATCCATGCCTGCATCGATAAAGCCAATTACATCTCCTTTTGCTTTTTCTACTCCATTCTTAATCGCAAAGCCCTTACCGATATTTCTATCGTATCCTACTACAACGATTTCTTTACCTCTTACGTTCTTCGCGTTTCTGAAAGTGCCATCTCCACCTCCATCCACGACGACAATAATTTCATACTTAAGAGGTAAAACCGACAATGCTTTCTGAAGATTTTTTAAATCTTGTGCAATCGTTTTTTCTTGTCTAAAAGCAGGGATTATGAGTGATAAAAATTTTACTCTTCCCATTGGAATTTATGAATTCTTATGCACAAGTATAGCACAAGACTAAACTCCTGTGGTATTCAAAAACGTGATAGTTTCCTTTAGATGCTTTGTGTTCCCGTAATTTTTAAAGAATATAAAAAGCAATGCTATAAAAAGTGAAACTGAAATCAACATAGAGACTCCTATTATTTGGTAAAAATTGGTGTGGAAGATGTAAATAAGAATTATTTGAGTAATTGCCGCAAAAACAACTAGCGCTGATACGTTTGTTTTATTTAATGAGAGGAAAAAACTGACACATACGTTAACCAAACTAAAAACAGTCAGATATACGCCGAATATCCCAAGATACTTTGCAACAGAAAGATATTCTCTTCCTCCTAGAAAAAGATTTATGACAAAATTTGGGAAAACAAAATAAAAAGCGGTAATAGCAACTGAAGGAAGTACGACCAAAAGAAGAGCAAGGTAAAATAAATTATTAAAATTTACGCCCGTTGCATGCCTCTTGACCAACAAGGGAAACATTACCATCGGTATTGGAGCTGTAAAGTAGAAAATTACTTTTCCGATTAGAGAAAGACCAGCATAGAATCCAGCATCGTGGGAATTAAAAAAATGCTTAACTAATATTACGTCCATTGAGGTAAAAGAGGTCAGAAATAGAACCGTAATAAACGTAGGGACAGCGTAAGTAAGCATTTGCTTGGTATTTAAAGCTATGCTTTTGTTTGAAGATTTTTGTTTAAGAATTTTTACCAGTGGTAAGTAAGCTATCAGAAACATCCCGAACGTCATAGAAAATATAGCGCCTAGCCCTCCAAAGGCTCTATATCCTAAAAATACTAAAAGTACACCAACAATTAATTTTATAGAGCTCCCTAAGATATTCAAAAGGGATATAAACTTAAATTTAAGTAAACTTTGTAGAAAAGCGCCATTTAATGTGCTCAAATAGAAGGATGAGATTACAAATCCTGTAATAATTACATACCAGACATTATCCATATGAAGATAATTCATTAGCGGCACAGAAAATATAGCAAACAAGAATATAATAAATATAGACAATCCCAAAACGAATTTGAAAAATAACATGTATAGAGTTTTTAGCCTATCATTTTCATTTTTTACAAAAAGATTGGTAGCGAATTTTACAATGACTGTATTAATTGATCCCGCCGGAATAGAGGCTAGCGTAATTACGGATAATAGCGAGGCAAAAATAGCATAATCTGAATATGAAAGACTTCTGGCTAAGAAGAGATTCAAAAGAAATGCAAAACCATTAGCAATCATTCCTCCAATAAAAACGTAAAAACTTCCGCTAATCAGTTCGTGACTAATCAGTTTTTTCCCAGTTTTTAAAAAAAGATCTTTCATCAGATGATGCTTTCGTAGACACTTAAGGTTTCACGAGCCACTTCTTTCCAGGAAAAACTTTTTACTCTTTCCAAACCTTTTTTCGATAATTCTTCTTGCAATTTTTGATCGTCAAAAACTTTTCTAATTCCTGACGCTACACTTCCCATATCGTAAGCGTCGACATAAAACGCGGAGTTTCCGGCCACTTCCGGGATTGAACCCTCTTTACTGGTTATAACCGGACAGCCGCAAGCCATCGCTTCCAAAATTGGCAAGCCAAAACCTTCATACAGAGAAGACATCACAAAAACCGTTGCTAAATTGTAAAGCTGTACTAATTCTTCCTGCGAAACGAAGCCCAATCTAATGATGTTTTTATCTCCACTGGCCAACTCATTTACTCTGTTTAGATCCGCGTTCCAAGGATTATTTTTATCGTAATCTTCGGAAACTAAACTTTTACCAACCATTACTAATGGTATTTTAACCTTTTTGACAGCGTCTATTAATCTCGGCAGATTCTTGTTCCACGTCACATCCCCAACGTATAGTAAAAACCTGTCTGGCAAATCATATCGCTTCTTAACTTCTGAGACCCAATTCCCAGTTTTTAATTGCTTGAACTGTTCACCAGCGGCGAGATAAACTACGTGAATTTTATTCTCCCGAACTCCGACATATTTCTGAATATCCTTTTTTGAAAACTTTGAATCTGTTAAGATGGCGTCCGCCCGCTTTAAAGCAAATCTCTGCATCTGCCATTTAATTTCCCCTTTTATACCTCTTGGAAAAGCCTCCGGAAAAACTATTGGTGTTAAATCATGAACAGTAACGACGGTTTTAAACTTTCTGTAGATGGGTAATGCTAAAAAAAATGGCTCAAAATAAGGAAAATGAACTATCTGGACATCTTTTGGCAACTTCTCGCCCCTTTGAAAAAAAACATAGTTGTTGTCGGGAAAATATTTCAGAAGAGTATTTCTAAGATTCTCCAAGTAAAACCCGACGCCTCTTACCCTATGCCCAGTTTGAAACGGCGAAATATCAATTGCTATCTTCATGCTTGTTTCTAATATACCATGTTTTTATCAATAGCGTAACTAGAGCCACAAACGAAATTAGCGAAATTAGTGTTGCAATTAATCTGATTGCAGTATCGCCAAAATTAACTTCCAGAGAATGTTTTCCCTCAGGCACGGAAAACGCAATAAGCCCCTCGCTATTTTTTTGAAGCAGAATTGCTTTACCGTCAATTTTCGCTTCCCAACCGGGAAAGTATGCTGTATTTAAAGTTAAAATTGATGGTTTTGAAACTATGATTTCAAATTTATAATTTGAGGGCTTAATAGCCGATTTATTTATAGCTACATTTTTATTATCTTCTATTTTTGCGGTAATTCTCACTGATTTTGCATTAAACCAAAGAGTATTAAAGGAATTTCCGATACTGTTGGTACCGTCAATAAAATTCGGTCTTGTCGCATAATAGCTATCCATCCTATCCATATAATATGCAGGATGTATGTAGCCAAGAGTAAGAACGATGGGCAGAAAAAGCATTGCTATGAAGAACAATTTTTGTTTAACTACGGAAAAAATTCCTGCTGCCAAAAACGAGCAAAACAGAATTGTTAGGCTTAAAAATCTCCATGGAAACTGGAAATAATTCATCAAAGGAAAGTTTTCCCATATTGGCAATGACATCCTTAACATCAAAAATATTACAATAAATAATGAAGCGAGAAAAAATCCTAAAAGCTTTGCTCTGAAATCCTTTTTTCTAAAAAGATTAATAAAAACTGCAATGCTTATGAATATCACCAGAAGGTTTGCGATTCCTATTTGAACAGACATTTGATTAGCTAGTCCCCCTCCATAGAATCCGGATCCCCATGATGGAGCAATCAATTGATAGAGATCAACAAAGTTGCTTTTATAATCAAATATTTGCAGACCTACTGTGTATTTTGTTTCAAGAATTGCCGGAAGCCAGAAGATTGCCGACAAACCAAGACCCAGCCCGAATAGAAATAAGCATTTTATAAAATTGGCTTTGGGGTTTTTCGATAAATAAACGAGTAGTAATGAATATAAAAAGGCAAAAGAAAAAAACATTAAAGCTAAAATATTGTGAGAAAAAATTATTAGCGCTAAAAAAACAACCGAAACCGGTAAGAATATCTTTTTGTCCTTATAGATAAACTCCATAACCGCCCACAAAAATGCCGGAAAAAGTGCCAATGCCCAAACTTCACCGACTGAACCCCTTATGTAAGTATCGACAAACATATAGGGAGAAAAAAGATAGAACACAGAACCCACCAGCGCCCCCTTTTCGTTAAAGAATGACTTTGTCCATAGATAGAAAAATAAACCTGCCAAAAGTATTGCGGTAAACATGTTTAATTTAAACGCGTCAATAAAGCTTATTCCGAAAAAATGGAGAAAAGAAGAAAAATAATTCGGTAAGGGATAGACATAATTAAACAAAGGAATACCATAGCCGTAATTTAAATCGGCTGCCCACCTCGGATATAAATTTCCGCCCCTTAAGGCCCTATCAAATTCTATAAATCTTATGACATGGTATTCCCCGTCATGCGTTGGAGGAAGCCCGGAATGCAAAAGCGCAAAGCCTGCAATGAATGCGAAAATTAAAACTATTAAAATCGGTTTGAAGATTTTTGCCATATAAATTTTTTAAGAGCTAGAAATAAAATCGTTACTCCCACCGGAATAAAAGTCATAAAATTTTTGATTAGAGGAGTAGTACCAAAATAAGTTCCTAATAGCATAAATGGCACATATCTAAATAAGAGTCCGAAAGAAAAGCTTAAGTAAATATATTTAATTAATTTATTTCGAATAAAAGGAAGGAAAATCAAAAACCAAATCGCGTACCAGGGATATATCTCTTCGCGTATTTGTGACAAGAGAAAGATCACAAGCATCGAAATTGAAAACCAGAGAAAAATTTTCTCCCACTCTAGTTTTTTATTCCTTAATTGATAAAACATTGCGTATAAAATAACGGGGAGCAAAAATACGGTTGAATATTTAATTAATATCGAGAGAATAATTAAAATAATTGACAATATCAGTTTTTTATTCTTTAGGAAGTAAATTGTAAGAATGGCAAAAAACATCATCACAATATCGTTATGACTACTTACCAAAGTTTCAAAAATAACCAGGGGGTTGAAGGCGAAAAATGAAAGATAGTAAATATTTTTCGACATTTTATAGAGAAGAGCTATTGACGCCAAATAAAAAATAGTATTAAAAAGCTTAAAAGCAAAAAGAGTTACTGCGAAATTTCCAAATCCCGACAAATATGGAATTCCGGTCAAAAATATCCAAAAAGGTCCGTATAGCGCGGTTTTATTGGCTGCCTGCATAAACAATAGTAGAGGATCGTGCAAGAATTGTATCGGCATAATGATGTACGGATTTTCATGATAAAAAAACAGTGCTTTTGCCGTAGCGACGTAATTGAAAATATCGTATGAAACCATCGCCGGATATGCTAAAAATAGAAAAACTACGGTGCTTATTAAGATAAACTTAAACTCGTTATTTCCGAAAACTTTTTGCCTAAACCAATATAAGAATAAAGTATAAAATCCAAAAAAAATAAGGACTAAAAAAATGAAAGCCAAAGTTACAAAAGGCCGGTTAGTCGCATATAAACCGGTATAGAGTTTTCTTAAAAATAAAAGATTGGGGTCGACAAAAGCATAGGAAAAAATAGCTAAGCAAACTAAAAAGATTGAGTAAACTCCAAGAAACATTTTTTTCATAGGTATTTATCTCTTATTGCTATTGAGGCGTCTATCGCCGCTTTAAGATTAAGTACGGTTAAAGCTGATTTTTCCGGAGTCCAATTAAAAACCGGCGGAACTTCTTGCTTTACCGTCAATAAAACCTCTTTATGTTTTAAGGCAGCCTGAGAAAGTAAATCCCGATTTGCCGAAATGTCCTTACCTTGTTTCTGAGCCTTTAAAAGATAAGGAAGCGTCTTGCTGAAATATACGTCTGACTTTTTTAAAGCTTCGTAGCCTAGCAGATATTGATTATATTCAAAAAGTGTTTTTGCTTCAACGAGATATTTATCAGATTCTTTAAGATTATAAGTAAATTGCCCAAAGTCGCCGAAATACCAATACCTTAAAACTGTTTCTTCAACCAAATGAATTTTATAAAAAATGCTTCCCGGCATGGTCGAAGGATATGGCAAGACGTATGTTGATGAAGCATAAGAAGGCAGAGCAGACAAGAACAAAATTGATATAAGGAAGGTAAAAAGTTTAACTTTTCTTATCATTTTTTACTGTGCCATTGCCATGCGGTTTTAATAATTGTCTCACGGTCGGAATACTTTGGACTAAAACCCAATTCTGATTTTATTTTTGTTGGGTCAGCAATTAATTCATCCGCGTCGCCGGGACGCCTTGGGGAGTTTTGAATATTTACTTTCTGTCCAGAGACTTTTTCTACCATTCCTATAATCTCCTTATTCGAAAAGCCCGCTCCGGTTCCGACGTTATAGACATAATTACCAGGCATCGTGCGTATTTTATTAATCGCCAAGATATGCGCCTCCACCAAATCTAAAACATGTATATAATCCCTAACGCAAGTCCCATCCTTAGTTTTATAATCGTTGCCAAAAAGATTAAAGGGTTTGTTTTCCAATAAAGCTTCTATGATCTTGGGAATGATGTGGCTCTCCGGCAGGTGCTCTTCTCCCATTAAGCCATCTAATGAGGCGCCGGCAGCATTAAAATATCTTAACGCGACGGTATTAAGTTTTTTGGTTTTTCCATACCAACCCATAAGCTTCTCGACCATTAATTTACTCTCTCCATATGGATTGGTTGGCGCTGTTACGCTACTTTCCGGAATGGGAATTTGTTCGGGGTTTCCATAAACGCCCGCGGATGAAGAAAATATAAAATTATTAGCACCGGTTTGCGACATTTGTTCCAAAATGTTAAGAGAGCTAAAGACGTTATTTTGAAAATATAAATAAGGATTCTCCATTGACTCACCCATTGAAATAAATCCCGCAAAGTGAATAACCGCGTGAAATCTATCCCTGAAAACCTCCTGTACGAAAGATTTATCAAGCAAATTACCAACCATTAGCTTAGCCCTTTGATCAACTACTTCCTTATGTCCTCTCTCCAAACTATCCGCCACTACCACCTCGTCGCCTTGCTCCAAAAGACGCTTTATCATGAAGCTTCCGATGTATCCCGCGCCGCCTGTAACTAAAATCTTCATAACGTTAGATATATTATATACGAAATAGGGAATCGTAAAGCGGAGAAAAGTGAAAACACAAACCCTTGCCACGAGTCCTTAAACCCTTTGTGTCTAAAAAATGTCAGCAAAAACCAATGGATAGGTAAGATAAGAACGTACTTTATGAAAGTTATCGGATCTTTAGATAACTTTTGATCTTTATACTGAGTTGCAATAAAAGCCGTATACCTCCTGTTTCTGGCAATATACTTTTTAAATGTTGGCGAATCATAATGCAGAAGATCATTTTGCATCCAGCCAACTCTCCCGTCGACCACTAATTGCTCATGAACATCTTTACAAGGTAAATAAGCTTTACCTTTTTTAAATAGTCTTATAACTCCATCTGGATATACTCCTCCCGATTTTAGAAATCTTCCTAAGAAGTAATTTGCTCTAGGCATAAAAAAGGCCACATATGGCCCGCTTGACTTACCGACCTGACCATCCCTTTCTTTTATTAATTTCTGATGACGTTCAAATAGTTCGCGGTTTGGGATATTTTTTTGATATTCTTCTCTCTCAGCATCATTCATATTTATAAATTTTTTTATTTCTGCTGTGAGTTTGGGGCTAACCCGTTCGTCCGCATCCAATTGCAAGATCCAATCACCCGTTGCCATATCTATAGCTTTTTGCTTATTGATGTGAAACATTTGCGGATTATCTTTGACTAGAACTTTCGCGCCGTAACCTTTGGCGATCTTAACGGTATTATCCGAAGAAGTTCCGTCAACGATTATTATTTCATCCGCTAACCCTTTAACGCTATCTAGACATGCAGCTAAGTTTTTACCTTCATTGTAAGTCGCCAGCACTACGGAAAGTGTTTGTTTCATAGATAATATGATACTAAGAAAGCTTTGTCTTTACAAACCCGAAGCCAAATAATCCGGCCAGAGATATTAAACTGATTAAAGATACTAAGTCGCAAATTAACCGTAATTTTGTCTCCGAATATTTTGCTTCGACGACATAATTTCCTTTATCTAAGATAAATAACATCGTTCCCCGATATTGCATGTCCTGAAATTCAATGCTAACCGGAACGTTATTGACTTTTATCTGCCAGCCCGGGAAATAAAGGGTGTTTTCTTCAAATAAAGTCCTCTTTGCGACATTAACCGTATAGAGATGATCCGTAGAAGTTCTTTTTATTCCCTTAATAGTGGCTTTTCCGTCAAGCATCTCCAAATGCGCTTTTGGTGCATGCTCCATGAACCGTACTGACCAGATAGGTGAACTTTCACCGGTATCGGTTGTACCATTATATATTCCTGTATAAAAACCTGCCGGTTTATACAAATAATCTTTGGCCTTTAGATAATCTTTACTTATAAACAAAACTACTGCGATTAAAATTAATACCGTGACAAGCTGTAACTTCTTGGGAAGTTTATAAATTAGCAAAGCCGCCAATATTGAGGTTGAAAGAACCGTAATAGCCAAAAAACGCCATGGAAATTGGAAGTTTTGCAAAAGCATTATTTTTGTCCAAAGAAAATTTGATATCGGTAGCATTAAAAATATCGCTAACAAAGTATACAGAAGACATGCTAAAACAAGTAGGTATCTTTTATCTTTTTTAAACCAAAAGAGAATAGCCAAAACCGGGGACAGAATTAAACCCAGCCATTGAATAATACCTAATTGAACAGTAAATTCACCGCTCCCGCCATAGCTCCATGGCCCGTAAATCAAAGCTTTAAAACTAACAAAACTATTTACATACGTGCCTTTTGTAACGATATTGCGAAGTGTGTATTTACCCTCTAACAATGCCGGCGCCCAGAAAAAGGCCGACAGGGCAAAACCGAAAATGATTAAGGATGAAAGATTAATGATTAATGATTTATTGAATTTGGACAACCAAATAAGGTATATAGCGTAAAATAAAATAAACGGTACGGTTATAAGAGCAATCGCATTATGCGAGAGTATCAAAAGCGCTAAAGACAAAGCACCCAGCAATGAATATATTAGCTTAGGCTTTTTATAAAGCTTGAAAATAAAATATAAAATCAGGGGTACAAAAGCAAAAGCCAAATTTTCGCCGATATCTCCTCTAACATAAAGATCAACGAATCTATAAGGGGCATAAGTGTACAAAAAGGCTCCCAGAAGCGCCGGCTCTTTGCCCAAAAATTGCTTAAGCCATAAAAACATAAAAGACAACGACAAAACCATCCCCAAACCATAAACAATTTTTGTCGCGTCAACCAAAGAAAAACCAACCAGATGAAAGAAAGAAGCGAAATAAGAAGGCAGGGGATATAAAAATTCCAAAATCGGGTGGCCGTATCCCCAGTTAAGATTGGCAGCCCATCTGGGAATTAAATTACCTTCCAAAAGATTTTGATAAAAATTGGCGATTCTTGCGACATGGTCCTGTCCGTCATGCGTTATCGGCAAACCGCTATGCGCTAAGGAAACAATCGGAACTAGCAATAAAAAAACCGTGACTAAGACAAAAAGTAAATTATTTTTTTTCTTAAAATTATTGAACATATCTTTTCTCTACGGTTAATATCCCGTATTTAAATTCATTCTCTTCTATTCCCCATTTGCTAACCGTGTCCCTAAGCCAATTGGTTTGATAAAGCTTAGTGCTTGGGTCATCCTGAATTATAACAAACAACAAACCCTTATTCGTTTGCTTGGGAAGATATCCATACTGTTTACCGTAATACCAGAAAAGATATTGCCACCCATCCTGCATCCAGTAAGGAATGGTATAAGCCTGATAATAAAAGGGTGTCCCGTTAGCCTCTTTGTATATTCTTTGTATAACTGCTTGCTGGTCTTTATATTTCAAATCGGGCTGAGTGGATTGAAAAAATACATTGAGATTATTAGGCAAATAAGCATGCAGTGACCATAAATTAAACGCGACCAATATGCCTATCGCAATTAAACCAACTCCTCTTTTGAGAGATGAGAGATAATCTACAAGAACGACAATCAAGATGATAATTGCAATAATGGAAGCGGTAAAATAATGATACAAAGGGTTATAGCGAAGAAGAATAAAGGCGACAAAAGGAGAAAACAACCAGATTAACATCAATGCCGTTCCGGTTTTATATTTATCTCTTAATTTAATCAGCGCAAAAAAGGCGGCGATAAAAATAACCGCGGCAACTAACAAATGCAACGGACTAACCACATCGGAAAAAACTTGCATAAACTGCCAGATTGAGCCAGTTAGGGTATGCAAAAAATAACCTACAAATTGCGGTCTGTGCGCCTGAGATTTTATTAGACTTCTGGTAATTAAAAAGTTATGTCTTAAATCAAAAAGAACAAAATTGAATATAGGTAGCAAAATCACCAAAGCAAGCGCAATAAGTAAACTGATTATTTTTTGTTCAAGAAATCTTTTCCTAAAAACAACCACCGCAAAAAAAGTAATGAAAGTAAAAATTATCAGGTTGGAAAATTCCGTTTGCGTCGCGACTCCATAAATAATAGCCGTTGGAATTAAATATTTATTATTTCCCTTTATAAACTTGGCTAAAAACAGAAAAAACAAACAGCAGACTGGAATAATTAGCGGAGGATGAGACAACCATCTCGCCATTACCACCGCGCCGAAAGAAAATGTAAAAAATAAAGACGCGATTAACCCTATTTTTCTGGAAAACAATTCTTTCCCGACCAGATACACTAAGAATACGGATAAAGCGTTAAGGAAAATAAAAAATAAGGCTATAAAAAGGGGATTACCTTTGCTAAAAAAGAAGGGGATTGTGGAAAGGTAATAATATAAGGGACCGTGGTAAATGCCTTCAACTGCAGTCGTTGGGCCGATTAGCACGAGTTTATGATCTATGACAATACTTTTAACCACCAGCATGTCTCTTCCCTGCTCCGGTCCGAAAAATAAATTCTGGCCAATCAAATAAATTCTCAGCAAAAATCCGATGACAAAAAGAATACATAAGCATAATGGGTTTCGATACTTAAAATTGTTTAAAGCAACTAGATATTTTTTCATTTGTTAAATTCTATCTATATTTTGATATATATACCGCTATCCCCTTTTGCCTCATGTAATAATAATATAAATAAGACTCGGGTACACCCACTTGGAATTCTATTCTTCTTCCGCTGTCGACTACCTGTTTTGCCGCTTGTTCATGCTTATATAAACTGCCTTCGTCTTTATAGGGAAGAAAGGTAATGAATCCGTACGCACAATAAATTATCAAAAATAAAACGACAAATAGTTTCGCGAGTATATTTTTAGTGTTCCAAACTAAGTAAATGAAGTAAGAAAGTATTATCAGCGCCACAAATCGGCTAATAATAAAATAGTAATCACTTATTTCCCCGCCATAAGTTGTAAATACCAGCCATGGGATTAAGAACCATAATAAAACCAAATAAACAAATTTCCTTCCAGCTGAATTAAATGATTTGAATAAATAAACCAACATGAAAACAGGTAAGATAATTACTTTTAGGGGCTTAATCTTAGCCAAAAGCAAGTATGGATCAAATTGAATTATGGCGTCGCCGGTTAACTGCAGCATTCTTCTAAGATGAAAGCCTAAAAAATAAGTTGTAAGATATCCTCCACCGGCTGAGGCAGAAGTCTTATTCAGTAAGAACGACGCTAAGTTGGGAATCAACCAAACAAAAAAACAAGGAAAAGAAATTAAAATGTACTTGAGCGTTTCTTTTGTCCGGGGGAATAATGGTAAAGTTAGTATTACAATGATTGGAAAAAATATCGCCGTAAAATGTAAGTTTAAAGCAACCCCGATCGCAATTGCCAAGGGAATTAATTTTTTGACATCACCTAGGATTACTCTATAAAGTAGATAAAAAATTATTAAAGAGACCGCGGGAAGTAATTGTACCGGCCATTGTATCCCGTCGAAAAGAATCGTATTAAAACAGAAAGTATTAATAAGTAGCGCAATAATTGCTATTTCCACGCAAAATAGTTTCTTAACTACATAGAATATTGTCCAAAAAGTAAAAACTGCACTGACAACGGCTATCGCTTCGGAAGCAATGGGATTTAAATTATATATCCAATAGAAAAAGGCGGCGAAATAATAGTATGCCGGGCCGATAAAAATTCCGCTGTCTGTCTTTGCCACCATTCCCACCAAAGGATACCAATGATTGATGATAATATTTTTAGCAGCCCAGGCATTATCAACCTGATCAAATCCGAAAGGATCTTTAAAACCTAAATTATAAGTTCTTAAAAATAATTCAAATAGGAAAATCCCAAAAACTAAAAGTAAATATTTCTTTCTAAAAAGTGATTTCCAATATGTTTGCGTTCTTTTCATAAATTAATGTATTCTTGTCTGGACAATAATTCCGCCCTTTACTTCTTGCGACCTGATTATTAGCCCATCTGCTTCCCTCTGTTTTAACCAATTGCTTAGCCTTGCGGAATCTTGGTAATCCGGCTCAAGAATAAAATATGCCAGATGTGATTGACTTGACGGTGAATAATGATAATTTTTAGGGCCATACCAGTTAAAAAGATATTGATAGGTGTAATCATAGACCGGCGGCGTGTAAACAACATACTTAAAAGACTTTCCGGCGGCTTGTTTATAGACATAATCAATAACGGCAACTTGGTTACGGTAAACGGATGCGTCCCCTTCCCACAAAGGTTTACTAAGATTTTGGATTTGAGAATAAGGATTTAGATTAGCAAGAAATACTATTAGCGCTATTAAAACCGCCAATTTTATCGAAACATTTTTCGCCAATAAATAAACGGCAATTGCAAAAAGTAAAAGGTAAAAAACCGGTAGGCCAACCAAATAATGCGGCCAAATATCATGACTAAAGAAAACTGTTCCCAATAAAAAAATCAAGATTACGGTTACGGAAGTTTTAATCAAATTCTTTATCTCTTCTGCAGATTTTTTATAAAAGACTGCTATAGAAAATATTATAAACAGCAGGATAATCAAACCGGCGAATTCATTACTTGCACCAATTGTTCCATTGAACTGATCCGAGAGCGCTCCCAACCGATTACCAAGAAGACTCAAAAGCGTACCGGACTGATGCACTCCTGTTTTCCCAAGCAATCCTAAGAAGGACTTTGTCATTAAAAACTGGTGTCTTAATTCAAAAATTATTCTTGGGGCAAGAATAATTAATCCGCCAAAAGCAAAAAAAACAATATCTTTTAAGCTTATTCTGCTTCTATTAATAATTAATACTGAAAAGATAATCCCCAACGCCAATAAAAGACCAAAAACTATTTCAAGGTCAATCACAAAAGCCAAAAGAAGTCCAAGTAGCAAATAATATTTTGGCTTGTCTTTTTTAACTTCTTTATGCAGCTTCTCTAGAACCAATAACCCTAGCATGACAAACATTGGCGAAATATTCGGGTTCCAGATTTGAGCGGACAAGGAAACCATTACGGAAGAAACACTAATTACTGCGGCAAGAATTAAGCCTAAAAGATTTCCTCCCAATCTTTTTCCCAAGACAAAACCAATCGCTATAGTCAAAATGCCTATTGATGACATCGTCAAGGCTATCCCTTGGGGATTTCCCGAAAATAGAATAAAAAACGGGGTCAAGAAATAATACCACCATGGACCATAGAAGATTCCGGGCAATCCGGTTGTTGCTCCGATGAGAGGAATTCTATGAAAGTGGACAATATTTGAAAGCGCCAACATATCTCTGCCAACGTCGTAGGTAAAAGCAAATGAATTGGTAAAAACTCCCTGCAATCTTAAAAAGGAACCTACCAAAATAATTGCAAGCAAAGCGTATGAGATAGGACTAAAGATATATATCCTGAGAAGATTTTTGAGTTTTGATTTTTGAGTTTTAATTCTTATCTTCATGTTCCAACAATTTTTATCGCCGGCGTCCCATCTAGATTATTTATTGTTTTAATTGTTCCCACGCCTTGGGGAATCTCCTTCGGGCTACCGATTATCAAAGCATCTTTGAGTTTTGAATCTTTGTTCCAATCAATTGGCCTAAAGGTGTATTTTCCGAAAGAATGATGGGAAACAAAACTTCCCGAGCTATTCTCACCAACTTGCTGATATAGCTGTGGCGGATATTGAAGATAGAACAGGAAAAACATATAGGATTTATCCAACGGCGCGTTATCGGAAATCAGGATTGTTTTGTAATTTTTTTGCAAAAGTTTGACTTCGTCAACCGCCTGTTTGTAACCGTATTGCCAAAAAGCGGAATCGTAATAATTAAGTTGGACAAAATACTGGTTAAGATAGTAACTGATATTAAACAGCGCAAATACCAGAAACACAGGGGCAAGCAGATACCACAGCTTAACCTTTGATACTTGGAATCTCATTTTAGAAAGCAGCAAATATCCCGAAACTAACCCCAACGCCGACAAGATTTGCCAAGTCGGTAAAAAGTTAAGCGTTCTGACCGCATGCGGGACTCCGGTTGTGATGGAGGCAGGAACCGGAGCAAGCAGTAACCAGCCAAAAATAATTAATTTTGTTTTTTTGTCAAATTCACCAAATAAAAGCGCGTATATCCCTAAAAGTATCAGCGGCAACTCGAAAAGATACAAAATCCCCATTCCCGGCGCGTGATGTCTATCAATATCCCCTGAGATAAACAACCAATTCGGGTCAAAATGTGAAATATAGCCGGAAACTGTGGTTACGGTATAGACAATTCTTCGGTTGTCCAAAACCAAACCCGATTTATCATTATTACTCTTATCCTGTTGCAGTTTCTGCGTATCCGTTTTTAAAAGCTCCGTCTGGTAGGAAAAAATGCTCGTCCCCGTTACTCTTAAAAGTGCTGCCCGGTTGGTAACTATATAAGTAAGCATCGGCGTCACGATGATTAAACCAAAAACTATTACCGCAAACAAATATTTTTTAGGGATTTTGAATAATTCCCTCCAATAAATTACGGCCAACAAAAGAATGAAAAGTGGCGTAAAGACTTTTTCGCTTTGATAAACATAAATACTCAGTCCGGCAAAAAGCGCCGACAAAAATAAGAACCACCGTCTGTTGTTTATGCCCTTGATGAAAAATAAAGCTGCTAAAAGATTTAGGCAATCCCCGACATTTGCTTCAAACCCAACTCTGGAGAATTGCAAAGACCAGGGAGAAATTGCCAGCATGAAACTTGCAGTCAAAGCTAACCAATCTTTGTACCGATAATTCCGGAAAAGCTCCCGAATTAAAAAGAAAACGGCAATCACCGAAATTATTCCGGAAACGGCCGAAGGAAGTCTAACTGCAAAAACACTCAAACCGAAAGTTACCACCGCCGGAACCGCAAGATAGGCATATAAAGCTGGTTTGTAATCGTCAAATGAACGAAGAACTACCGGCAGGAACTTTCCAAATTCATCACGCCCCGTATGACTAATCGAATAGGCATCATATCCCAACGCCACCTCGTCCCAGTCAGGCGAAGGCGGAATATTGCCAAGCTGCCAAAGCCTTAATCCGGCTGCCAAAATTATTATTCCCATCAGTATTATTAAAACTAATTTCTTATTCATATCGTATATGCAACCAAAACCGGTTGTCCGTTTAATAAATAAAATGTTTTAAGGATCTTAATGTTTTTGGGTAAGATATAAGGCGTATTAACGTAAAGCACTTTTTTTGTTTTGCTCAAACTATAATTATAATTAACGGGAAATCGATATTTGCCAAAACCCGTAACCGTGACAAACCCAAACGCGTCCCGCTGAATGACAGCAGTTTTCCGGTAATCGGATGGCAACGTTTTGGTGTAAAAAAGATAGTAGATATAAGGCCTTCCCAGTTCGCTGGTAACTTGGACGTAATCATAATTTTTCTCTACGGATTTCACGTAATCTATTGATTGTTTGTAGCCATATTGCCACTCGCCGGAAAACTCAGATGGATAATGGGCAAAATAATCGTGACAAAAATATGCTAGATTTATCAACAGTAAGCCAATTAAAACAGCCGCTACTACGTACCTAAAACGCTTAACCATTGATAGAAATATAATTAAACCGTAAGCGCTAATTATTTGAAACGTTGGCAAACTCGCTTCAATTCTCAAAGCATGCGGCGTTTGCTCGGCGGTTGCGGCAGGAATTATGCCGATTAAAAGCCACAACGGCACTAACCACCAATGCCCCTCTTTTTTCCTGATTAAGAATAAGATTCCGATGACGACAAACGGAATGTCCCAAAGATACATTTGCCCGACGCTTTGAATTGAGAATTTAGGATTACCATCTCCTTTGATAAAAAGGAAACTGGGACTTAAATTATCAAAATAGTGTTTGACATAATCCAGAGAATACAACACTCTTCGGTTGTGGATTATTTTTGACCAGAATGCGTTTTGGTCATTGGCAATTTCCTGATTGGCGGTTTTGACGATGCTTGGATCCGAAAAAATATTGACCTCTTGAAATCTCAAGGCCGCTTGCGGAGTAAGCAGAAACCGGAAAGTAGGCAAGAAAACCGCTAACCCAATGATAAACGCAATTAATACTTCTTTTTTTATTTGCCATAATCTTTTTCTGAATGCCAATACTAGAATAATTACCAAAAGCGGAGCAACGACTCTTGCCGTGTTAAAAGTGTACATTGACAGAGCAAAAGAAACGGCGGAAATTAAAAGGTACCATTTTTTATCCTGCGTTGCCGCCAGAAATCCCCAGATTCCTAAGACGAGGAAAAAAGTTGCCACATTGGCTTCAAAGGCGGCCCGTGACAACATAATGTGCCACGGGGAAATTGCCAAGATAAACGCTGACGCAAGCGCGTATTTCCGTTTATCTTTTGAGTTCCAGAAGATTCTTTGAACCAGAAAATAAGTTAAGAAAACTGTTAAAACTCCAAATAAAGCGGATGGAACTCTGGTGGCAAACTCATTTAGTCCTAGAGCTTTTACCGGAATAGCATCCAGATACACATACATCGGTGGTTTAAAATCGCCGAAAGACTCAAGATAATCGTGGGGCAAAAGCCGGCCAAATTCGTCTTTCCCGTCAATACCGATTGAATAAGCATTGTATCCCCAAGCCGCCTCATCCCAAGTTAAAGAAGGCGGATTGCTTCCCAATTGATAAAACCTTAAAAATGCCGCGATTATTACTACTAAAAGTAACAGTAATTTGTAATTAATAAATTTGAACATTTTCTTTAAGTCACAATTTTTCTTACTCCCTATTTATATATTCTAGCAAATCCGTTGATCTCACTGCTTCAAATATTACATTCCCTAATTTATCTTTTACGACAAATACAGGCTTTAGCGATTTGGGGAAATCGACTGGGTTGGAGATAAAAAGGACCGCAGAATTAGTTTCCGCAGATTGCGTAGAAACTGTGGGCAGATTCTGCACAAAATATATGTTCTCGACTCTATCTACAGATACCCATCCGTCTGCTCCTACACTATAACTGACGTCTTTTTTACTTTGATATTTTCGGGGATCATATTTCGTATAAAAAAGATAATAGATATATTGCTTAGCATCATTTAGGTGTCTGGAAATATAGATTTTAGTGTAATCATTTTTGCACGAGGAGATTTTCTTTACCAAATCTTTGTATCCGTATTGGGAATATATAGAATAATTATTTTTAAAGTAAGTGCTATAAATTATAAAAAAGGAAATGAGAGCAAAAGAAATAACCAGAAAAATTAAAGTGGTGAATAGATATTCTAACCATTTTTTTCTTCCTAAGAAATCCAGGCAATAATATATCCCTAACCCGCCGAATAAAGCTATAAACGGCTGCATCATGGAAGAGCGCGTATAGTTTCCGTCGCTGGTAAATGAATCGGGTACTGGAGCAAGTAAAAATAATATGAATAAAGCGCCGCTTAATTTACGCTGCTTATAATTTTTTAGAAAGAAGATAATTCCCGCGATTAACGGCAGGAAATTGAACAGATAATCTAAGCCCCGTTGGGGCAAAATGGAAAATTGCGTCGGTGTACCGCTGATGTATAAAAAGTTAGGGGAAAAATGAGATAAGTAATTTTTAACAAAAACGCTGGGGAAAAGAAGCGCTTTGTTATCGGTTATTTTACAAATAAAAGGATTGGATGCGGCTAAACACTGGCCTCTTTGATCATTAAGATTATTGATTAAACCGACGCTACTGACATTAGTTGTTAAACCTACTTGAGAAAATCTGACCGAAGCAGAATTTTTTTGAAATATAATTGGCGAAATGATAATTAAGAGCAATATTAAAGGTTTTAGTAAATACCCGTATCCTTTCCCCTTTTTGTAATTTACGCCTAGAACCACAACCAAAACTAAAGGCGCGTAAAGAATATAAGCGGAATAGGTATACATCGACAATGCGAGGAAAAAGACAGCAATCAATAAACTTTTGCCGGATTTTGGCACCAAGCCGAAAAAAAGCGCGGCAATCAAAAATAAAATGGCCAGATTAGATTCATGCCCTATTCGATTTAATCCAACTGCCCATGGCATGATTGCGAGAAGCAAAGCCGAGAAAAAAGCCGCCCTCCAATTAATTAATTTCTTCACTAGGAAATATAAAGCGGCGACAGATAAAACTCCGGCCAACGCGGACATAAACCTAACGGAAAACTCATTGGACCCGAAAATTTTGATAGGAAGCAGTTGTGAATACCGATTCACTGGAGGCTGAAAATCACCAAAACCAATAAAGTTATTGATAGGAAGGAAGTTATTCCATTGATCTTTACCGGTAAGCAGTATTGAATAAGCATCGTATCCGGCGTTAGCTTCATCGTTTAAAAAGCCGGCGGGAATATTTCCCAACTGGTAGAACCTTAAAAAAACCGCCAACAGGATTATCAGAAGTAATGCTAATTTCCAATTCAATAATTTCTTCATTACGTACTATTTTAAGGTAACTAACTGAAAAACTAAGGTATTGTCCGACCGTCTAATCTGGGATAATATTCTTACTTTACCGTTGGGCAATTTACATACTCCGTCATCAACATATAAAACTCTTTTTTCTCCGGTGATAAAAGCACTGCTTAACCCCGTCTTTTTGTCTGTTAAAATTTCTTCCCTTACCGGACACTCTTCGCCGGTAATTTGGTATTTGGCAAAAGACGTGTTGCCATAATCCACTCCTGGGCTTGATTGAATAACTTTTTGAATATTAGCCGGATCGTATTGATTATAAAAGAGAAGAAAAATTGTCGGATTGACTTGGGCATTGGTAATAATTACTTTTGGGTAGTTTCTGGCATATTTATTGATTTCCCCAACTAATTTTTGATATCCTTCTTGCCTATACCACGGCCGGTGAACTATCTGATGTACGTAATAAGCCTGCAGATAATAGAAAAAACTGCATACAATAATTAAAACTATACCAATAGTTATGGCGCGTAAAATTAGCACCTTCTTGATGTTTACCTTTAGAATACTCAGTAGATTGATAAAGCCTAGCGCCGTCAAAACCGATAGCGCCGGGAACACGATTAGAGTGCGCTGAAGGTTTGGGACATCATCAAAAGTTAAAGCGCTGCCTACGGGCGCCAGCAATATCCACCCGACTATAAATAGTCCAAGTTTTTGATTTCGCCTGAATAAGTACCAGATCCCTAAGACAATTAAAGGTAATTCAAAAAGATATAAAATCCCCATTCCCGGCACCCTGTATCTTTCGGGCAGACCGTTATCAGTGAATAAGAAATCGTAGGAGAAATGCTTAAAATAATTGGAGGAAAAAGTAAGCGAATAATCTACCAGCTTATTGTTAAACAGTCTTGCTTCAAATGAGTTTAAACCCATTACCCCATCCTCCCTTAATTGCTCATTTAACACCAATTGCGTTTGGGGATTTTGGAATATAGAAAGCGTTCTGATTCTGGTTGATAAATCAGGAGATTTAAGAATTAGCAGTACCGGAATAATGATTAACAAGATAAAACCGGCAATGGGGAAAATATTTCTTTTTACAAATATCCTCTTCGTAAAAACTAGAAAAAGCAAAGGCAAAAATAAAGGCAGGAAACTACGGGCGGCCTGATAAATAAGGATATTAACTGCAAAAGCCAATAAACTTAAAGCCAAAAAATAATACCGGTTACGCTCTTCCCAAAATAGATAGAACAGGACACCAAGTGACACAAAAAATACCACCAGCACACTTTCTGTAGAAACGCGGGACAAGTTTATATGCCAAGGAGATATTGCCAAAAAGAAAGCGGCGACTAAAGCAATCTGTTCTTTATTCTTAAAGACCTTGAAGAGTTGACGAATCAAGAAAAAAGCCACGATTATCGTCAAAGAACCAAACAGCGCAGAAGCAAAACGGGTAGAAAAAGCGCTCAAGCCAAAAATGACGATGAATGGAATTGACGCATACGAGTATCCTGCGGGGCTGAATAAAAATGATTTTAGATTTAGAGGTAAAAAATTTCCGGTTATTTCTCTGCCCGTCTTTAGAATTGAATAAGCATTATAGCCAAAATATGCTTCATCTGTGTGTAGGCCTACAGGAACTTCTCCTAATTTATAGAATCTTAGAAAAAGACCAAGTGCAAAGATTAAAATTAAAAAAAGATATGTTTTTTTCATTTCCGGATATATTTTTTTAGCCTATTTCCTAAGAGCAATACGGCAGCTACTAAAACTAATGATACCACGCTTACAATGTCTGACAAAAGTCTTATCAGGGTTTCCTTAAACTCTACTCTCACATTGTGTTTTCCGCTTGGTACATTAAACTCCATCAAACCTCTGTGGTCCATGTCCTGAAATTGGATGGAAGTTTTTTCTCCGTCGATTGTCACTTTCCACCCCGGGAAATAAGCCGTATTATCAAGAATTCCCATGGAAGTTATAGCGTTTACGCTAAACGTGTGGAGATTGGATTTCCGCGTCAGGTCAGAAATCGTTCCTTTTCCCGCAATAATTTCAACTTGTTTTTTAGAGTGGACTGAAAATTCTCCGGCGGTCCAAATAGTATCGGTCCGCAAACTATAATCAGTGGTACCAGGATAAGCAAGATAAAAACTGTCACTTTTACTGGGAATATATTTGTTGACGGTAACCAACGGCAGAGAAAAAATAAAGATAACTAAAACAATAAGAAATATGATGATTTTATTGTTCTTTAGGAAAAGGAAGCAATAAAAAATTAACATACATGAGGCAAAGCCTGACAAAGCCGTAAATCTCCAAGGATAACCAAGCAAGTTTAATAATGGAAGATGATCCCATAAAAACTTCGAATAGGAAGTTGTGACAAAAACCGATAGAATAAAAACCGCCAGCCAAAAAAGAGTTTTTCTCTGCTCTTTAATTTTATGCATAAGTAAAAAAACTAAACTTACAAAAGGAGCGATAAAATAGATAATGCCTATTTGAGGAGATAGTCCTCCCTTTACGTTGACCTCAGGATTAAAACCCCACTGGGAATAAAATAAGTTCCAAGGAGTAATGAAATTTTGCGTATACAATGAACCCAAAATAACTTTAGCCATCGTATACTTCGTTTCAAATATAAAAGGCAGCGTAAAAAAAGCGGACAGACAAATTCCAAGTAATAAAATTCCTAAAGGATAAATTAACTCTTTTCGTTTTCTGACAAAAATTAAGCCGTAGGTTAGAAAAACCAGAGAAAATATTATAGCCATTCCATTATGCGTCATAATAAACAAAGCATAAAAAATCCCGCCAAATAGCAAATCTCTTATTCTTTTTTTCTCTAAAGCTTTGTCAATATATAGAAAAACCAACGGGATAAAAACAAAACTGGCTATTTCTGCCACATCTCCCCTAACATACGCGTCTAAAAATCTATAGGGGAGCATCATATAGATAAGCGAGGCGGCAAAGGCGATTCCTTCGCTTGCTTGTCTTCTTAGCCACCAGAACAAACAAATCGGAGCCAAGATAAAACTCGTGCCCATTATTATTTTGAACACTGTTTCAAAATGAAATCCTACCAGATGCAGAAGTGTAGCGATAAATCCGGGCAAGGGATAGAAAAAAATAAAAATCGGAGTACCGTAACCGCTATTTAAATCCCCCGCCCATCTGGCCGGAAATTGTCCATCCATGTAACTTTTGAAATAAGCCGCGTATCTTGCCACATGAGCAAAACCATCATGAGACAGATAAAATCCCGGATGAAAAAGCGGAAATAAAAAAAACAGCCCAATTATTAAAAGCAGAATTAAATAAATGTTTCTTCTAATTAATTTGTAAACCTGTATTTTACGAGTGACCATAAAGCAATAGAACCATCTCTGATAGTATTCAATTTTTTGCCTTCATCATACCCTCTAGGATTTGTAGTTATTGAAACCTCTTTTATTTTATATCCTTGTTTTAATAATTTCGCTGTTACTTCCGGTTCAAATTCAAATCCCCTTGCGTTAAGCCTAATTGAAGAAACAGCCTTTTTAGGAAATAACTTATAACAGGTTTCCATATCAGTTAGCCACTGACCGTAAAGGGCGCTTGTCACAAGACTTAAGAATCTATTCCCGAAATAGTGGATAATAAATAAGTGTTTCGCCTCTTCCTTCTTAAGATGCGGCACCCTGTTTAATCTCGTTCCATAGACAACCTTTGCTTTATTTTCTAGAATTGGCTTTAACAAACCTTTTATTTCATCTGGGTTGTATTCCAAATCTGCATCTTGAATTAAAATATAATCGCCCGTCGCATTTTTGATACCCGTCTTTACCGCGGCCCCTTTGCCCTGATTATTTTTATGGAGAATAATTTTTACATTCCTAACAGTTTTTAACTTTTCTCTTGTACTATCCGTTGAACCATCATCAACCACAATGATTTCGTAAGGAACTGAAATATCGGCTTTTTTCAGTCTTTCTAAGATTTGCAGTATTGTCTTTTCCTCGTTAAATACCGGAACGACAATTGATAATTTCATTTATATTTTGTATAAGACAGACGTCCCCTCGTCATTTACTATTTTCAATTTGCTGAACTTCGAAGTACAACTATTTTTCTCCAATATTAAAAGATATTTATTATTAGTTTTTCTCATAATATTTATGATGTTTTGCTCGGCCGTAATTGGATTACTACAATTTACCATATTTTGGTATATTTTATCTACATTATCCTTTCTAGGATTAGTAATCTTATCTATTCCCTGAAATTCCGTGAGTTCATGCTCGTAATATATAGCATGACCGCTTAAAGCTGACACGATCGGGCTTGCAAGTACATCTTGGTATTTATCTTTTATCATAAACCTGTCCGCAACGATTACTCCCTCGTTTTGAGGAATGTTACTGATGATATTTGCCTTACTTACAATATCTGAACTAATGCGGCCAGGACTCCCAGAATACGTATTTATTATTCTAAGTGTATCTGGTAAGAATAAGACTATCAGAAATAGGAAAACTCCTGTTAGAATTATTTTATTCCGCTTTTCCAATTTTTCTCCTAAGATGGCTGCTGTCGGCACTAACAGGATAATATACCCAACCCAAAAAAATTGGATTATAGAAAATTCCGAAATAGACTGAATAAAAAAACTGGGGATTAATAAAGAGCCACTAATCCCTACCGACCAAAATATATTTTGGGGACTGTAAAATTTTTTATTAAAGACCTTTTTTATTCCAAGAAGAACTACGACTCTAATGCCCAAGCTGGTTATTAAAAAGACCGCTATTGCTACTGCGTAAAAAAAGGCTATATGAATATAATTATGCGCTTGAACGTAGATTGGAAAATTAACATTCCAGTGCCAATTGTTAAATATCCAGGCGCTGTCTATGAAATTTTTGTATATAACAAGGGGCGCAAACATGAGTCCTCCTGCTCCATAATTTAGCGGTAAATATACTAGAGCAGAAATGACACCGGAGAGAATCAAAATTTTTGAATAATGGGTATCCCTTTCCCTGCACAACTCCCATAAAGCAACCGCTGCCAAACCTAAGTAAAAAATAATTCCCGCATAAATCTTTATCTGGGGAATAACGCCAATAACTAAAACCGGGAGTAGAAATGACCATTTATTCCCCTTAGAAAATAACAGAACGAATCCGATAAAGATAAAGCTTGCAGAAATTACTATTGAAGGATCCAGCGCATTTCCAAGGGACTGGGTAATCCCTGCAGAATTATAATAATAATTAAATATTCTATATAAGTAATAGGCAAAAAAATCAAAACTTTGGACAAAATACATTAAAAAAATAAACAATAGAACTGTAATCTTTTTCCATTTAAGGAATTTCGCAAGAGATAGTGAGGAAAAACCAAGGATTAAAGAGATTAAAAATGAAAAATATCTGAAGAATAAATCCAAAGGATTAAAATGGTAAAATTGGGCAAAATTTGAGATTAAAAAGTCGTAAAAAAAGTTATATCCTCTTAATAAAACTCCTGCTAAGCCGGGGTGAAAAGGCGGAAAATTAGAAATTAAACTTCCAATCAAGGCCAAATGATACACTGAATCTCCCCCATTTACCCCATAAAGCAGCATTTCTCCATTCTTGTAGGTTCCGGAATTCCACGTAGTATAAGCCATTAGCGTTGATCCCAAAACAATAAGTAAAGCTTCGGGAGTAAAAAAATTTCTGATTTTTATATTCCTCTTAAATTCGGCGTACGAATTCTTAAATTCAAGAAGTAAAGCGATTGGAATTATTAGGTTATAAGTAAATGGAATTTTTATCCAGGACAAAAGATAAGCACCGAATAAAAAAACTGCCAAGCCAATAACTAAAGATGAAGAAATTGTAATCAGAAAACTGGCGAATTTATAACCGGAAAGCCTCAATAACAAACGCCCCGGTAAATAGACGACTAAAAATACCAGAACTAAAAAAAGGATAAAATTTAATAATTGCATTATTTGAACTTACCGATTACTTCTTTATCAGATAGGACAAACTGCCTTTTTACTCTTAAGCCGGAGATTATTATTTTCGGTAGGAGAATTAAAGCCTCAACAAACCCTAAGCAGAAAGCCCAATCTGAACCAGCTAACGCTTTTACGAAATGGTAAGGCAACCAAATGATATGAGCGGCCCGCAAAGAAAAATCCGTAGCGTTTTCCCAAACAAAAATAAATTGATTTCTGTAAGCGATTGTTTTTATTTTGAAGTCTGAGTATTTATTTTTAATCGCGCCTTTTTCATGCTCATGCACGACCATACTTTGTTTCTCAAATAAAACTTCGTAGCCCGATTTTAAAGCCTGATAAGATAAATCGATATCCTCCCAGTAAAATGGCTTATAAAGCTCGTTAAATCCTCCTAGCTTTTCCCAAATAGATTTCCGAAAAGCTCCGCTCCCGCCGCTGACCCAGAGAGTGTTTGACTTATCAACCTCTCCTCTTCGGTGAACTAAGAAGCCTCTTTTCCATTCACCCAAACCCCGGCCGCGAAGAATTGTTCCGCCGTTTTCAATACTTTTATCCAAGCATCCTACCGCGAATACTTTTGCATTTGAAAAATGACTAAGCAAGGGCTTTAAAAATCCTTTTTCTGGATAAACGTCCGTATTTAAAAGAATAACTACGTCTCCAATTGAAGTCTTAACGCCCTTATTAACCGTCGGCGCAAATCCAAGATTTTTTTCGTTGACTAAAATCTTAGTGCTCTGATGTGTTTTGGAAAATCCGTTTAAAAAACTTAGGCTCTCATCCGAAGAAGCATCGTCAACAACTATTATTTCCACTTTCCCCGATTTATAAGCTATGACTTCCTGATAAACTTTTTCCAAGTTTTTTTTAAGTAGAGTCTCGCCATTATAATTCGGGATGATTATACTGATATCCATATTAAAATAATGTATCGTAAAATACGATTGTGTGTTTTCCTTTCGGCGTTATTATACCTCTAAAATTATAGTCCGTAAGATAAATTGGCGTTTCTTTTCCATCAACCGTCGCGTGCCAACTGGGATAATAACTATCCGTCAGAACCAAAAAGCCGGCGCCGGGATTATTGATATCAATCGCAATTTTGTTGTCCTGATAATTAAGGATTTGCGCTTCTCCCAAATCCCAATTCGATTTAAATAAGGTTTTATTTTGCACATTTTCCACCACTGCCCTTTTGTTAAGCGGGAAGTTTAAATCAAACATGCCGTCAATCGCCTGCTGTTTGGAATCGGCAAGAAGCGTTGTGTTGACGAAAAATACCCTGGGCATTGCCATTGAATTTTCGTAAACTCTGACAAAGCCGTCGGTAAAAACCTGCGTTAGTTTTGAGTTTTTTATTTCTTCCAGACTTAAAACATATTTAACTCCCAATAGATCCGTCGTTCTTGATAAGGGATCCTGCGGAGTAATAATCCTGTTAAAACCAAAAGGCGTGCCTATATCCGGTATATTTCTGGCGGAGGCCGCCATTAGCTCGCCATATCTCTGTAGGTACAAAGGGTCGTAACCGTCAAGCGTTTGCAGGTTATACATGATGGAAAAATTGGGAGGAAAAATCTTTGAGTCGGTCGGCATAACTCTGAACACTCCCTTTTGATTTTGTAGAAATGAAGTTATAGAGGTGGATGGAAAAAGATATTGTTGATTCGTAAATGGCTCGAATTTCCAACCAAAACGGAAAAGATCAAAAACGGTAATCAAAATTAACAAACCGATTAATGCCGTTGTGAGCTTTTTATGAGAAGTTAGAACAAGAATTGATAACGCAATTAAAATTGCAATGAATAAAACGGTTGGTAAAATTAAATTTTGCTTGGCAACAGCCAAATTTTGAGACAATAAAATCTGTCCATGGAAAATTAGCACAAAAGACCAAAGTCCAATAAAGACAACTCCAAAAACTCCCAAGACATAAAGCATTAATTTTTTGTTTTTACTATTAATAAAATAGTCTAGTCCGAAAGCGGCTAAAACACTTAGTGAAAAATCGGTTACGAACAATAATCGCGTTGGCTGGGCGGTGGAAAGAAAAGGAATGTCTAATTTAAATGGCAGTTTGGCAAAAATTGTCGGCAGAGCAAAGATTAAAGACAGAAAAAAGGTCGCGCCAAAAATAAAAGTGTTTTTATCTCTTCTGAAAATAAGTGCGTAAAGCGCCATCACCAGTGGCACAATACCGATGTAGCCGATAAACTCGCCGTAATTCCAGATACCATAATAATTAAGTGTTGCCGGATTGCCAAAAAAATCCGGGGAGATAAATTGAATTAAGTTTTGCCAAGGAATAAACCAACCGGCCTGTTTCCAACCAGGGAGATCAACATTTCTGGCTGAAAGCATTATGAAATTTAATGTCGGCAGCCATTGGACAACCGTCAGAATCAAGAATAAGAAAGTAAGTATTGTGAATAGGCCAAGCGTTTTGAGACGTTTTCCATACTGGAAAAAACGGACCAGGAAATAAGCGCATGAGATAATTGAAAGATAAAAAAACGTCTGCAAATGCCCTGCAAAGAATGATGAAAGAAGAGAAAAAAGGAACACTGCTGGCCAAATTAAAAATTGAAAATTGAAAATTGAAAATTTCTTTACATTTGCTCCTGACAATATCTTATCTGTGCTTAATAAAATTAAAGGCAACCACATTGCCGTTGAGATTATTGTTCCCCATTCCATCCAGGCAGCAGAAAATCCGCAAAAAGAGAAGGCGATCGCCCCTAAAAGACTGGCGGATTTACTTAATTTTAGATTTGATAAGTAAAAAAACAGGAAAAGCCCGGCTAAAAAAGGTTGTAAGAAAATAAGCAAACTCCAAGCAGAAGCAAAAGGCAAAACGAAAAAAAGCAAATTAAAAGGGTGAAAAGTTCCGGACTGAAAATTAGCTAAAAGCGGCGTCCCGGCAAAATTATAGGGGTTCCAAATTGGCAACGTGAACTTTTTTTCCGCATTAATTACCAGTTGTTTCCAGGGGATTTGCTGTCGAACCGGATCGGTAATCAGAAAATTTTTGTAGGGTAAACCGTTAGGATTTGTTTTAAAATATGCGTCCCTAAATGGATAGTAAAGCCCTGTAATTGTATCCGCAGGAATTGGCAGCTGACCCTGCAAAAATAGCGCTTTAAAAAAGATAAGAGTTAATAAAAAGAAAAAAACGATCAATAATATTTTTAGCTTGTTCATTTATTGAAAATTGGGTCTAGTTTCTCACAAAATCTGTCCGTCGAAAACTCTCCTGCTTTTTCCCATGCGCTTTTTGCCAGTTTTTCCAGCAAAGAATTGTCTTTAATCAACTGCAGCGTTTTTTCTTTGAGCTCCTTTTCATTATCAAATAAAAACCCATCCTGACCATCCCGAACGATCTCTTTTTGCCCGCCGGCATTGATGGCCACCGGTACTAACCCGTTAAGCATCGCCTCTACGGTGGTGATACCGAAATGTTCTGCTCTTTCTGGATGAACCGTTAAGTTTTCTCCAAAACCTGACGCGTGCCAGTAAATCTTGGCTTGAGAATAAACTTCGTTTAGCTCTGCAAATGAGACATTAGCTAAGATCTTTATCGGGTAGCCTTTACTCTGTTTTTTTAAGTCTCCTAAAATCTTCTTATCTTTCTCCAAAAAACTCACGACTAAAATTAACTCCCAATTTTCAACGCCGCTATCAACAATTTCTTTAAAAACTTTAATAATAAAATCCTGTTTTTTAGATAATCCCCCATCGGGAAAAGCGGATAGTCTTCCAACGTTAAGAATCTGATTTTTTTTCTGCTTCAGTCCTATTCTGGGAAAATCCTTCTTGAAATAGGTGGGAGGATATAGGATTTCACTGTCCGCATTAAACTTTTTATCAATAAAGGCTTTTGTAAAATAAGAGTTACAGATAATTTTTGCGACCCTTAGCTCTTTTAGCTTACCCAATAAACTACTTGTGTTAACCCACTCAATCGGGAACTGGAAATGGACATATAATTTAGAACCCAAAAGCGGCAAACTACCATCGCTTAGAAAAAAAATAGCGTCGTATTTTTTACTTTCCAGATACCTTTTGTAAAGAGGCACTTTGGCGGAAAAAATATTCCTTACTGTTTTTACTTTAGATAAATCAAGATTAAACCTTTCGGCGCCCTTTTCCAAAACTCCATCTTGATCCCAAAAAACAGCCACCTCATGTTTTTGGGATAAATGCCAAGCGGCGGTGAGCATGTATTTTTCTCCGCCTCCGAGAGTATCAAGGTAAGGATCAAATACTCCGATTCTCATACTCCTATTCTAGCAAGTTTTTAAGTCAGTTGCATTTGCGCAGGGCAACACGCTATAATTTAAACAATGGATTTCCTTAATAACTTCGGTCAAAATCAAATGTGGCTATTTTTTATTTTATATCTTTGGTCTTTACTTTGGAAAGGATTAGCCCTCTGGAGAGCTGCGAACCTTAAGCAAAGAAACTAGTTTGTGGGAATTTTGATTCTAAATACGCTGGGCATTCTGGAAATTATTTATCTTTTTGTATTCGCTAAAAAGAAAATGACGCTAGGGGAACTTAAACTTTGGGCCACAAAATTAAACCCCCTTTCGAAACTACCGCTAAAAAAATAATAGTTAATAATCCTAAAACAGCCGCTAGGACACCAAAACTAAAACTTAATGGACTGTAAACAAATTCTACCTGATGTTTTCCGCTTGGAACAAAGATTGTCCGGAAAGTGAAATCGGCGCGGTATATTGGCGTCTTGCGCCCATCGACAAAAGCTTGCCAACCGGGATAGTAGGAATCCGAGAGGAAAAGTAAGTTATTGCCGGTTGAATTAGTGGTAATTAAAATTTTATCAGAAGAATAACTGTTAATATCGGCTGTCCCTTGTCCGCTGAGATTAAACTTTGAATCCTGCTCTAGCACAACTTCTTTTCTTAAATCGAAATTTGGATTAAACATTGTGTCTAGGATTTTTTGCGGGTTATTTTCTACCACGAAACTATTAACCAAAAACGCTCTAGGGAAAGCATTCGTATTTTCAAAAACTTGATAGACACCGTCATTATAAATAGTCGGAAAAGTTCCGGCAGGATAAGTCCAGAAAGGAAAAGCCCAAGGAGCATGTCCGTCGGCGACTTTGTGAACAATGTATTTTATTCCTAATAGATTTATTGCCTGTTTTGTATATAAACCGTTTAGTGGAAGCATAACCACCGACCTGGCGGATTCTGAAAGCTTACCATCGCTTAACGATGCGACAAATTCTCCATACCGCTTTATATAAACAGCGTCATATCCATCAAGCGCGGGCAGCCGGTAATATATTGTCCCTGTCCCACCCATATTGCTCATGACTCTCTCAAAGCCCGAAAGCTGCTTAAGCTCGTTTGCGATTGGAAGATTGGGAAACATTAAACTTCTTGGGTCAAACGGCATCCATTTGCCGGAAAATCTTAACAAGTCAAAAGCAACAATCAATATTAGGATTAGAGTTGTAAGATTGATGATTAAAGAAGGCTTTTTGTTCTTTAGCGATAATGAAAATGAAATTACCAGCAAAGCTGCGAAACATATAGCTGTCGGAAGTATCAGATTCTGCTTGGCAATCACTATTTTATCTAAGGGTAAAATTAGCTTAAGAAGAACTACTCCCCAAAGCAGCGCGAAGATTACAACAAATATGCTAAGCCATAGATAGATAGCTCTGATATTTTTTTGTTTGATGTCAAAAATTAATCTATCTAGTCCGTACCCTGCCAAAACAGCCAATGAAAAACTAAATAAAACAATTATCCGGCTGGCCGCGCTGGTTGATAAAACCGGAATCTTAAGCACTACCAGTAAGTCAAGTAGCGGAGTTTGAAAAGCAAGAAGAATTGCCAACAGTCCCATCATTCCAAAGAACAAAATCTCCTTTCCTCTGACTTTAAGCACAGCGTAGAATCCTAAAATTAGTGGAATAACTCCAATATAAGCATTCCACTCGGCGTAATGCCCGAACCAGTCGTTCCTGGTGACGGGATTGCCTAAAAAGTCAGGCACTAAAAAAGTTGATAAATATCCCCAGGGGATAATTTCATCTTTTGCAAAGATACTGCTTCTTAAGGATTGCGTATATGCTTCCACCGAAGGTAAAAGCTGGGGAAGCGAAAGCAAAATACCAAGGAACGTATAGAAAATGAGCATTAAAGCTTCTTTGACATTTCTTACTTGCAGAAATTTGAAAATTTGATAAGCAATAATGAATAGAAAAAAGTAAATACTGATTTGAAAATGTCCGCTGAAAAAAGACAGCGGCAAACAAAAAGAAAGCAGTATTAAAAAACGGTTCTTTTGTGTCTGGTAAAACTTCTCAATCGCCAGCAAGGCGAGGGGCAAAAACAAGATTGCGTAACCTAGCGTTGCATAAGCCATCCAAGTGGTGATAAAACCGCAAAACATAAAACCCAAAGAACCAATTAATGAACCTTCTTTGCTTATTTTTAAGGTTTTTAAATAGAGATACATAAAAATGCCGGCCAGCAACGGCTGCAATAACACCAACAAACTCCAGGCGTCAATAAACGGGAGAATGAAAAATAACAGATTAAAAGGCGACAAAACTGCTGATTGATAATTTGCCAGTTGCGGCGTTCCGGAAAAGCTGTAAGGATTCCAAAGGGGAATCTGTAAGTTTTTCAGAGTTTCTATGGTTAAAGTTTTCCAGGGGTAAATTTGATCAATTACATCCGGCATGGCATTATTTTTAACCGGCGACCCAAACCCGGGATAAGCGTTCCACGGGGAAAAAAAGTTGACAAGATAAGTTGACGAGAATGGTACTTTATGCTGGACAAAATATGGGCAAGCAAAAATAAACCAGACTATGAGAATTAGAATAACCGGCCAAAATCGTTTGAATAATTTCATCATGATTTTTTATTTTTAACTTGATGTTGCAATTCCCAAAGCTTGGCGTAAGTGACAAACATGCTAAATGATTGGTACATACTTTCCACGACTCCAGCCGCTCCCGCTTTATATCCTCCCTGCTTAATATACGAATCAAAAAACGCCGACAACATTACTCTTGGAAATCTCCACCAAGTCATTTGTGGATGTCCGCTATTGTAGCGAAGCAAAGCCTCCTGCGTTGACCATTCAATGGTTTTATTAAGCATGCTTTCTAAATCGCGGTGAGTAAAATGCAAAATAAATCCTTCGTTAATTTTTCCGATTTCTCCATCCACAGCTGGGCTTTCGTGTAGCTTTCCTTTCCACTCTTTTAATTTTTCTTTTTTGAATAGTCTCTCCAATTTTTCGATTTTGGGCCACTGATGTTTACCAAAATAAAAGTTTTTTCGTTTCAGGAAAAATGCCGCATATTTGGTTTCGTCCGCAATAATTTTTTTAATTGAGTTCTTAAGCTGGTCATCTATTCTTTCATCGGCATCAAGGTACAAAACCCAATCACTATCCGCCTTACTCAAGCCAAAATCCCGGAGTTCGGAAAAATCATTGGTTTTTATTGCATAAACCCTTGCGCCTTTTTTTTCGGCAATCTCTTTCGTTCTATCGGTTGAGCCGTTATCAATTACAATAATTTCGTCGCAAAAAGAAAGGCTCTCCAAAGCCTCCCCGATCATTTTTTCTTCATTTCTGGCAATGATGATGGCCGAAATTTTATTCACGATAACTTCCCTTTCCAAATCTTTTTAGGTAAAAATCCAAAACGCCTTTTTTTTGCCAAGATCTACCTGTTAACATAATTCTGAAACTTTCTTTGATCAGCGCAATCTTTGTTCTCAATGAAGAATAACAAAAGCCGAACAATAATCTGTTTCGGGTTATATAATAGTCGTGGAGTGATGAACCTGAGCCACCGGTGGAACCGGCATTTAAATGCCATAGCATCCCCTTTGGCTGATAAAAAACTTTGAAGCCCATTTTTTTTGCCCGCTGACTCAAATCATTGTCTTCATAGTAAAGAAAATATCTTTCGTCAAATAAACCGACTTTATCAAAAACTTTCCGTTTGATCATCGCACAACAACCGCTGGCAAAATCCGTCTGCTCTAATTTTTGATACTGACCTTTGTCTACCTCGTCAACTCCATGGTGCGAAGCAAGCATATTCTTCCAATCCATTTTACCGCCGGCATACCAAATCACTTTTCCCAACTCTGATTCTAAATATCTATCTTTATGAAACTCGTGGCTTTTGGCAAAATATATTTTCGGGGAAATTATCCCGCAGTCTTTTTCCTCTTGAAAAGTCTTGAGCAGTTCACTAATTAAATTCTTGTCAAGAATGACATCATTATTCAAAACAACGACATAATCCGCACCGTTATCTAACGCAAACTTGATTCCTAAATTTTGCCCGCCGGCAAACCCCAGGTTCTTCTCACTTCTGATTATTTTTAAAGTGAACTTCTCGTATTTTTTATCTTCGGTGAACTTTTCCTTTGAAGCATTATCAACAACAACCACACTTAAACTGAACCCGTCCGTATTTAATCCCTCCAACGAATCAAGACAGTCGTGAGTGGTCTCATTATTGTTATAATTTACCAGCGTGACAAAAACCTTCACCATATAAAACCCGCGCTTTTAACTCTAAACCTATTATATCATCAAGTGAAAAGATAATTTAATTAATCTTGGAGTCGAGTAAAAGCCTCGTGTATCTTCTTCTACTAGACTCTTCTGGCGAACATTAAGAATATTGGAAAGTTTAGGATAAAATCAGCTGCAAAAAGTCAAACCTAGTGGGAATTTTTATATGAGAAATACCCTAAATTATGCTATAATATAGCTATGGAAATAAAGGATGATATGTCGCTCCCTGAATCTCTACGATCATATTTTTGGGACGTTAAATTTGAAGAACTAGAAGTAAAAAAACACGCTTTTCTGATCATAAAAAGAGTCTTGGATAGGGGAAATTTAGGAGACATACGTTGGCTAGTAAAAACGTATGGAAAAGATGCAATTAAAGAAGTGGTTATGGAAACAAAAGATCTTGCGCGTCCCACGGGCAACTTTTGGGCAGACATGTTTGATCTTGATAAAAGTAAGCTCTTATGTTTACAAAAACCTTACTCCCCGATACATTTCGGGCTATCCAGTTAGTTTCAGGCATTACTGAAATTAAAAAAGCATATCTTGCCGGAGGGACTGCTTTGGCACTTCAATTGGGACATCGAATTTCCGTAGATTTGGATTTTTTTACAGAGTTGGAATTTAATGAAACAGAGCTCTCTACAAAGCTTGTAACTCTACCCGAATTTCTACAGGATGGCACTACGCAGGGAACTGTTTGGGGAAAAATTGGTGAAACAAAGTTTAGTATTTTTCATTACAAGTATCCATTACTTGAGCAAACTGTGTTATTCGAAGGAATTCAGTTGGCAAGCCTTGCGGACATTGCAGCTATGAAAATTCATGCAATTGAAGATAGGGGGACCAGACGGGATTTTGTGGATGTTTATTTTCTTTCCCAAAAATATTCCCTTGAAGAGATGCTTGGGTTTTATCAAAAAAAATATGCTCTCCTTGAAGATCATTTATATGCTATTCTTCGCTCATTAGATTATTTTGAGGACGCAGAACGAGAGCAGCAAATGCCTGAGATGTTAACCGCAGTTAATTGGGAGGAAGTAAAAGAATATTTTCGCAAAGAGACACGAAGACTCACAGAGCAACAACTATAAATATATCTTATATTCCGCGGAGTTTGTTGGAAACTCTTTGCAGGTGTCGTTGAATTGGATTTTTAATGTTCTCCAGTTTTTCTTTTGAAACCCAATACAAAATTTCCTGACCGGCTCTCTGGAATTCTTTTTCCGTGTCTTTGAGAAAATCCTCTTTGTCATATTCTTTAAAACCTTGTTTTTCCCAGATGAAGGCGAAGACCAGGAAATGATAAAAAGCCTGCATTAGAGCTAGCACTAATCCATAAAAACCGTCCTTATATCCTTTCCTAGCAAAAAACCAAGCCATAAAATCGCTCAGAGGAAAACGGATTACGTCAAAATATGAAAATTTATAATCGCCGCGTAAGTATTCTTCGGCTTCGTTTGGAGCATAAATCAAAATCTTTTTGACATATTGTTCGATTGAATCATAGTTATGATGAATTATATGCACCTGAAGTTTTTCCGTTTCTCCTTCAACGACCAAATCTTCATGAACCTTCTTACTTTCGTATTTCCCTTTACCCCTCCGAAAAAGCCTTAATTGATAATCAGGATACCAACCCGTATTTTCTTTTATCCACTTGCCAAACATCAGATTTTTTCGCGGAATCCAGAACCCGTTTATATTAGCTACGCTTGATGGTTTTGCCTTTAAGATATTTTTTACTTCTTCCGCTAGTTCTTTTGAGACTTCTTCATCTGCATCAATACTTAAAATCCACTCGTTGGTTGCCTTTTCAAAGCCGAAGTTTTTCTGTAAGTCTATTTCCGCCGGATTATTCTTTTGCGAAAAGACTTTGTCGGTATATTTTTTGGCGATCTCCGCAGTTTTATCGGTGGAACTATTATCAACCACTATTATTTCATCCGCAAAAGATAGGGACTTAAGACATCTTGCGATGTTTTTTTCTTCGTTGTAGGCCGAAATTACGGCTGAAACTTTGCTCATTTTATCTTCGTAAGTGACTTATGACTAATCTTGCATCCGCCAGAACCTCATTCCGTGCGAAAAGAAAGATACATAAAAAGTATAGCACTGCGCCCAGCAAAATCATAAAAATAAGCGAGATTAAATCTTTCACTAAAATTGGGCTTAGGAAATAAACTGCGACGCCCATTATCGCCGCTGCTAAGAAGGGGTACATTGTGGCCGCGAATACATTAAATTTGACGTATTTTTTCGTCAGATATATTACCAAAACTACCGAGCAGGCAATCAAAGCGGAGGCCGCGGCTACGCCATTGAAACCAAATAATACTATAAAAATCGGAGTTAAAACCCAAGTAGCGATGGTCCAACCGACCATTAAATACAACGAGACCTTTATTTTTCCGATGGCGTTAAGCGCGTTAGTTAAAGGCGTTGAGATGGAAGACAAAGCGGCATTAACCGCAAAAAGCGCTAAAGATAAAAGCGCCGGCTCCCATTTAAGATACTTGGGAATTAAATGGATAAAATAAGGCGAGAGCGAAACTAAGCCGACCAACGCCGGAAAAATCAAAAAACAGGCCGCAAAAATTGATTTTTCTATCGCCCTTTCCAGAACTTCCGTTTCGTGCTGCAGCCTTGAGAAAGACGGAAAAGTCACTCTGATTACATTGTCCATAATTAGTCTTAGCGGCGCATAAGCCCATTTTTGCGCAAAGCCAATAAAACCAACTTGCGCAATCGGCAAAGCTCTACCTAAGTAAGCGACAAATAAATCATCTTTCACTAAAGCCAAGAAGCTATTTAGCTGGAAGGGAATACCAAAAGATAGCAGCTTTCGCGCGGAATCTTTGGAAAACCCAATACCTGGTTTCCAAGGATTGATAATATAAATTGCGATGACGCCGGCAAGGCCTCTAGCTAAGACTGCATAGGTAAAGCTGGAAATACCAAAGCCTTTCATTGCCAAAACGACAGCAACAACACTAAAGAAGAAGGTTTCAACGATTTGCGGAATGACCAATTTTTCAAAATGCAAATCTCTCTCTAAAATTATTGAGGGAATAGTTTTTAAAGACGAGAGAAAAAAGGCAACCGCTAAAGCTTGAAATAGAAAAACTCCTTCCTGACCCAAATGATAGAAATTACCAACGAAATTAGACAACAGCAGCGCAATTATAACAACTGAAATTACTAATATTTGCTGCAGAGTAAAAGTGGTTATTAAATCTTCCCTGGTAATCGCTTCTTTTTTTTGAATAAGCGCGGCCGCCAAGCCGATATCCGAAAAATAAGCGAGAAAAGCAATTGCAGCCGAAACGACAAAATAGACACCAAAAATTGCGGGTGTCAAAAAAATAGTCAGCAGGAAATTGGCCAGAAAACTGACTATTTGGATAACAAAAGTTCGCGAAGTTAAAGCAAAAATACCGTGAATTGAACGCTTGGTAATTAACGCGATATCAACTTCTTCCATAATTAAAATTTAAATCTTTCCAAAGCCACAAACTCTCTTTAACGGCCCTTAAAATGACTCTTAAGTTTCCGCCGCTTTGGTTGCCGTAAATCCTTGGATAATGGTTTACTTCCACCTGCGCAATTTTAAGATGCACTTTTTTTGCTCTAGCCAAAATTTCAGTGGTAATCATTGCTCCCTCTGACTTAAGTGGTTGAATCTTATCTAATGCCTCTTTTTTGAAAAGTTTAAAGCCGCAATCAATATCCTTGAACTTAAAACCGAATAAAACCAAATCCCAAACTTTTAGCATATTCATTAGAATGTGTCGGAAAGGATTATCCAGCCTTTTCTTCCTGTACCCTATGACCATGTCCGCATTTTCAACCCTTTCCAAAAACTTTGTTATTTCGGAAAAATCAAACTGCCCATCACCGTCGTTAAAGACCACCAAATCATATTTCGCCGCTGCAAAACCGCTTTTTAACGCCGCTCCATATCCCCTATTTTTGACGTGAGAGACGACACTTAATCTTGGGCTTTGCTTGACCAACTCTTTAGCAATTTCTAAAGTTTTATCCGCTGAGCCGTCGTCAACCATAATGATTTCCCATTTGTCGGCCACTTTCTCAAGCACCGCAGTGGCTTTTTTGATAACGGATTCAATGTTTTCCTGCTCGTTCCAGAATGGAAAGAAAACTGATAACTGCGAGACTTTACGCATATTTTTTCTTTAAATGGATTATACCAGCAAAAAGCGCCAAGACGCCAGCGATTGAAATTAGATCGGCCAGTAGCTCCATCTGCGTTTGCTTAAAGATTAATTTTAGCTCATGTTGTCCTTTGGGAAAATTGATTTCTATGCCCTTGCTATTTTGGTGAAGAGAAACTTCTTTGTTATCTACATACGCATGCCAGGCTGGAAAATAGGCTAAAGGAAGAACTAGCTTTTCATCCGTAGCTGCATTTATAGTTAATGCTATTGCTTGAGTTTTCTTATTGACGTCTATGAGTTCACTGTTTTTTAAATTTAGATTTGAAAAGTTAGCAATTCCGTTTTGGTTTTGCGGACGCTGAAAATCTTTTGGCAGATATTCATCGGAGATTTTTGAAGTTGTCCATTCTATGGCATAAGTATTGGTGTAGTAATCTGAATTAACTCGAAGATATTTTTCCGGGACAAAAAACTTGACGCTCACCAAAATGAAAAGGCCTGAAAGTAAAATTATTGCCGCTATTGCGATTACTCTCTTTTTGACTAATTTCTCTATTATCCAGAACAGTGAACCGGAAATAAACGAAGCAAAGAAAACTGTCGTCAGTAAAAATCTCCACGGATATTGAAGGAAGGCCATCGGGCGCAGCATCTCCCAAACAGGCTGGGAAATCTGCAAAGTGAAGAAAGCGGAAATCAAAAAACCTAAGCAGGCAAGAACTAAAATTACTAATTTTTCTTTTGCGAAACTGTTGAAATATTTTCTAAGAGCCAAGGCAAGCAGCGCAAAAATGAATAGGAGTAAGGAGAGAAAAATATGATATTTCCCGATCATAAACGATAAGCCATCAACGCAACCTTTAGTTGAACCACCATATCCCCATGGGCTGGTCCAGAGCTGGCTAAGACAAACAAAATTATCGCGGAAATTTGAACCCCCTCCCAAAAGTGCGCTGACGTTTGTATATTGCATCTCCAAAATCGCCGGCAGCCAATAAAAAGCGGCTAGCAAGACTGCGATAATAAAAGCTGATAAAAGATAAAAAATAGCTTTTCTATTTCTTGCTTTAAGAGTTAAGTAAAGCGCAAATAATACGAGGAATGGCGAAACCATCAACGCGGTTAGATTATGGGAAATAATTATTAAAGCAAATGAGATTGCAGAGAGAACAACATAACGCCATTTTTCTTCTTTGTAAATTTTCCAAAGCCCCAAAAATACCAACGGAACAAAGGCATACGCCCAAAACTCTGCCACATCTCCCCTAACGTAAACATCCAAAGCGTGGTACGGAGCATACATGTAAAAAAGGGCGGAGAGAACTCCTCCGGATTTGCCCCAAAACTCTTTGGCTAAAAGATACATTGAAACTCCCGCTAGTATCACTCCAAACGCCATCATTATTTTTGTCGCCAAAAGAGCGTTTAACCCAATCAACTCAATGATGCCGCCGACATAATACGGTAATGGGTCGTAGAAATTAAAAACCGGATAGCCAAACCCATAGCCCAAATCGGCACTCCACCTTACCGGCAACATTCCATCGGTCAAACCGTTGGCCATTTCATAAACTCTGGCCACTTGCGTATTGTCGTGGATTGGGAAAAAACCGGATCTTAAAAAAGGCAGGATCGTAAAAACGGACAAGATTAAAACAAAAACAAGCGGCAATAAACTTCTGATAATTTTCATAGCTTAATTTTCTTTCTGAGCAGAACAAATGCTAATAGGCCACCAACACTAATTATAGAAATTAAATCTGAGAACAATCTGACCGGCGTTTCCATAAAGACGATTTGCACATTATTTAAACCCTTGTTTAAGCTTAAATCGATTAAACCCATTGGATTATTATATAAAATGTCCGTTGGTTTTCCGTTGACATAAGCATACCAACCAGGGAAATAAATCGTGTTAACCTGAATCGTTCTTTGTGTTGTTAAAAAAGTATTGAACACGGTTTTATTTGGAGTAACTTGCAAAAGATTAATCGTTTCTTTACCGGTCAGATTCTCGACTTTTGCCCCAGACATTGCTTGAGGAAGTTTTTGAACCCACCTTGGCATGTATTCATTTTTTACCGTAGTGGTATCCTGATTGGTCGAATAAAAACTGTCGGGGAAATTTTGATAATTCTTGGGGAACAGATAGGTAATTGCTGAAATCGAAATTAAAACTATGATTATTAAACTTAGTATGATTTTTATTTTGCCAGTAAAAATTGAAATCAGACAAGCGGCCAAAAAAGAAACGCTGGGAATTGTTAGCGATAAGAAACGGAACGGAAACTGCACGAAAGAACTGGGTAAGACTTTCCACCAGAATGCGCTTAAAGGACTAGCCAGATAAATTGAAAGTGTTGAAATGATAAGCATAATTAAAGTTAATCGGTGTTTTTTAATTTGTATTTTTCTAAGAAGTACAAATACAACCGCTAATAAAACTGTGAACATCGTCACCAACCCTATCAAATAAAAGTTCGCAAAATAATTACTGACATTCGAAACCTGCGTTTTGGCAAAAACCGTATATTGCAAATCAGATAGCGCCGGCAGCCAGAAAAAGGCTGAAACTCCTATTCCAAAAAGTGAGGTCACAAAATAGAACCGGCCGGTTTTGATTCTTTCTTTAGAAATGAAAATGTTCAACAGCATATAAGGAACTATTAAAAGCATGAATAATACTGCAAGAGTATTGTGAGCAACGATTAAACAGGCAATGCCGATTGAGATCCAGAACCAACTTCCTCTCTCTATCTGCCATAAAATGAATGGCAGAATTGTTAGTGATAAAACTTCGCCAACCGAACCTCTTTGATAAATATCAAATAGGTGGTATGGGAAAAATGTATAGACAGCTGCACCAATTAATGAAGAAAAATTATCAAACAATTTCCTTAGCCACAAGAAAGTAAACAACGAAGAAGTAAAAATGCAGAGCATTAATAAAGTTTTGATGGTATTAACAAAATTAATTCCCAAAAGATGAATCGGCACGGAAAGATACATAAATAGTGGATATAAGAAATCGGCGACCGGATAACCATAGCCGTTATTTAGCCGCATCAAAAACCGCACCGGGAATTCACCGCTTCTTAAAGTCTGGAAAAAAGCCGAAAACCGGATAACCATCCAACCGCCGTCATCAGTAACGGGAAATCCTAAATGCAATAAACCTAAGACTGCCGGAACCGCTACTGCAACAGCCAGCAACAAAAATATTAGATTATGATTTATTCTTCTGAACATAAATTGCCGTTAGGAATAATCCTAATAGGCCAATGACTGCAATTCCCAAGCCTAATTCAAAAGTTTTCGGACTGTAATAAAACTCCACCACATGATTTCCTTTTGGCACCGCTACTGCCCGAAACGCATAATCTGCCAACAGAAGCTCTACTGGTTTTCCGTCGATTGAGACTTTCCATTCGGGATAATAATTGTCCGAAAAGAATAAAAGTGAGTTTCCCGATGCGTTAGTTTTGAATGAAACTTTATTCGGCGTATACGACAAGAGATTTACTTGGCCAGTTGCGTTTTTATCTATGCTAAGACTCGGAGACTTTTCTAAAATGATTGTTTTCTGCAGATTTTCACTTCTTTCATAAATCAAGTCCAAGGCTTGAGCTTTATTTTTTGCCTGAATGAAATTATCGGCGAGAAAAAATCTTGGCAAAGCATTTTTATTTTCGTAAACTTGCCAGGGAAATATTTTATTAATCAACGTGTATTGCTCCAGAGGAAATGTATTTAGGTCTGTCTGATACCAAACATCAGGGACATCTTGATAATTCAGGATATATTTAACCCCCAACAAATCAAGCACTCTTTGGCGAAAATAATTTGTTTTTAAGTCGTTTATTCCGTAGCCAGGCGCTACGTTGGCGTCCGGACGGGGAAGCATTTGCGGCAATTTTCCGCTTACTGAAGATGCTAGCAACTCTCCGTATCTTGAAATATGCAACGGGTCGTTTCCCTCCGGAGAAAAAGTTTGGTCAACGCTTTGGTAGTTTGCCTGGATGTAGCCTGATCCATATCCCCAATACCGGTTAATGCCCGCGACATTTTGAAGATAGGAAATGATTGGTGTTTGCGGATAGGTCAAGGCGCTCGGCGCAAAAGGCGTAATCTTGTTGAAAAAGTAGAAAAGGTCAAATACTACCAGCGATGTTAGCAAAATCAAACTGATTTTAAGATTTATCTTTTTTAGAAAAACCGCTGGAATCGTGAATAGGATAAGTACGCTTGGAAGAATTAAGTTATGCTCGCTGATTTTAAGACTGACAGAAAGCGCCGGAGAAGTTTTAATTAACAATAGAACTGTTCCCCACGTCAATGCTAAAAAGGTGATGGCTCCAACTACGAATAGTTTCGGGAAAGATTTCTCTTTGAGAAACTGCTCCAGTCCGATTGCTCCCAAAACAATTAAACTGAAAATGAAAATACTAAACTCTCTAGTTGCAACCGTCGTTGAAATCACCGGAATTGGAATCAAATAAAAATATTTAACCAGAGGAAGATTGGTGGCAATCACCAAGGAAACCGCAGCAACTGTTAGGAAAAACTTTTTTTCGGCCAGATTAACTTTTTTGAAAACCGCATAAAGCGCGAAGAAAAGAATGACAATTCCCGGATACATTACTCTTTCAATGTAAGTTCCGTCAATCCAATAATTCCGGGTGGCCGGGTTACCAAAAAAATCCGGAAAAGCGATGGTTATCCAATATTGAAGCGGCGCCAAGTTTTTGACAATTTGCGCTAGTGTATAAGCACCACGGGTGGATTGGGAAAAAAGCTGCAGAGTCGGTAAAATCTGAAACGAAGTTAATAAAAACGGCAGCGCTAAAGAAAGCAAAAATAAAAGGTGGTTTCTGTACTGTTTGAGATTCTTCTGCGCGAAGATTAAATATAAATAGTAGAAAAAACAAAGCGCGTAAACATAAAAAACTCCCTGGATATAACCGGCCAGAATAGCCAGCGAAAAAGTCGTGACTAATGCCACGATATTTTTGACGTTTATTTTTTGCGCAAGATATTTGGTTAATAAAAGTGCCAGCGGAAGCCACAAAAGCGTGCTGCCGATATTTCCGTATTCAATCCAAACCGTCATGTACGAAGAGAAACCAAACGCAATCCCGCCGATAACTGCCGGAAAATCTTTAAGCCCAATGCCCTTCTTGAGGAATAAATACATGAAAATTGCGGCCAGTAGGGGCTGAAACATAATGATTAGCGTCCAAGAAAAATTAAACGGCAGTAGGAAGTACAAAAAGTTGAGCGGGTAAAAAACGGCTGTTTGAAAATCGGCCATTTGCGGATTACCCGAAAAATTATAGGGATTCCATGAAGGAACATTACCTTGTTTTAGCTGATTAATAGAAAAGTACCGCCACGGATAGATTTCGGTTATCACGTCCGAACCTTGCGCTTTATTCGGATATCCATTCGGAGCAAACCCTAAAAAAGACTGCGCCCGATAAGGATTAGTGTTGACCAAAAGGTCACCAGGGAAAGGAATTTGCCCCTTCAGAATTGGGTAGAAAAATACAAGGACGACAATTGTGATTAGAATAAAAGGCCAAAAACGTATAACCTTTTTCATTATCGGTTGGGCGGGATAATTTGATAAACTCTGTAATAAGTATTCGTATCTCCCTGCTGAACTTCAAAAACTAATTTGAGCGGAAAATCAATCGGAATTACGATGTGTTGCGACTGATAAAAAACGAAATAGGACGGCATTTTTTCGGCAAAGCTTAAGGCTTCTTTGGGGAAACTATCCACTGGCCAATAAGCTTTAATGGTGACGTTTTTATTGTTCACCATGTACATTTCCAAGGACTCCGGCAGAAGACCATATGTGCCTTCGGTAGCGACAAATATTTTTTGGCTTTGAGCTTGTTTTTCAAAAAACGCGACGCTTTCTTTAACTCCCCAACCGGCCGCCCAACTATCAACATACTGGCCATGATCGGCATCGGCGATTGGCGCTTTTAAGGGATTTACGGCAAAAAGCAGCGAAACATAAACCGGATAACTAATAACAACTACTAATAGTATAGCTTGCGTAATTCTTGCATAAATAGTGTTTTTTGAGAACAGTCTCTCTGTTTCTGCAAATAAGAAATTGAGTGACCAGGCAACGAGCGGCAGAAGCATTACGCTCATCAAAAATATATGTCTGGGATAAATTAATTTGCCAAAAAGCGCTAAAGCTAAAAATGGCAAAGCAAAATATAAAAGCAATAAAACTTTTTCTCTAAAAAACTTGTTAATGAATAAAATCGCCAGAAGAATCAAAATTAGATACGCAGGCGTTAAGTACTGAATGAGCCAACTGGTGAGACCGCTTAGATTGCTATTCAGATATAGGAATGGATGCTGTATCCATTCGGAAAACGGATAGACAAATGTGGCATTTTTTATTGCAATCATGTCGTACAAAGGAGAAAGCCTTAAGATACTGTATAATCCGTAGCTTATTCCCGCGGCGAAAACTGCAAACGCTGCGAATTCAAATAATTGTCTCTTGACGAATTTTTGTTTGAAGTTAAAAAGTAGCAAGAGAAACGGCAATAAGTAAATACTGAAAAAATCATTAGTCTTTGTCAAAACTCCTCCGCCGACAACAAAACCAAGCGTATAAGCAATATCTAATCTGACTTTTCTGACTAAAAGAATAGAGAAATAGAGCGCCCAAACATAAAAGGTCGCCACCATGCTATCGTATAACGCCATCCTATCTAAGACTTGCGCGAAAGGGTAAACAATATAAAGAATTGAAACAAGGAAAGCGGTCCGCTTATTTTTGAACAGTTCGTAGGTAAGTGCGAAAAGGCCGAGCATGGTGAAAAATCCGGTTAGAACCGAAACCAGTCTTCCGGCAATCAGCGGATCGTGAATAAACTTCATGAAAACCATCGCAAACCAAACAAACATCGGCTGTTTACCATCTGTTAGAGAAATGAACCGCCACGAAGCATCATTCAGGGCAATTTGCGCCCAGCGGACATAAATTGCTTCGTCGGTAAATATCGGCAGCCTGTTCAAAAAAATTAAACGAAGAACGAAATAAGCTGCGGCCAGAAGAAGCGAAAAGACTATTTCCCACTTATACTTTAAAACAAGCTTCATATAAAGATTATAGTGGAACTTGGGGCTTCAATCAATGTTTATATCTCACTAGCAGGTCTTATTACAGATACAGTATGCAGCAAACCAGCCGCATTCCTTGCATTGACCCGCGCTTGAGCTTCTTCTTCTAGCTCCGTTGCTTCTAACGCTATTTCCGCCTGCCTTCCGGCTGCCTCCGAGCATTCTTCATCGGAAAGTTCTACTAACCTATCCACTTCTTGATTAGGAAAAGCTACGATTCTTGATAGCCTTTGTAGTTCTTTTAGCTTCAACGTTCTTTCACAAAGGACCTGCCTACCATCTACAGAAAGAATCTCTCTTGCCATTTCTCGTTGTCCTTGTTGTCCTATGATGTCTCTCGGATGAAAAAAGACATTAACATTTGAGGAATTTATACCAAAACTACCGTCGAGATGGTATGTAACTGTATAAGGAAAACATCTTTGGGAAACCGCATGTCTGCGGGAACCAACTGCCTCAATTATACTATCAACGACGCTATTCGTAGCATCTGTTATTAAAGCTTGTTCCGCCGGACTTCTTTCTGCTTCCGTATTTGCCATGCAGTATTTATACACGAGGTGATATTATTTTGTCAATTGATTTTTTGGAAGAATTTAACCATCGCTAATGTAATAACCGTAACAATTGAAACCGTAATTAAGCCGGTAAGTTCGATGTTTTGGATTATTTGCGGATAGCCCTTGGCGTAATCGGTCATTAGGATGTAAGGAATATAAATTGATACGGCAAAGATTGACGCTACGAATGCGGGAATGGCAATATATTTTTTGCGAGCTACGAATGCCGCCATTGACAGAGGAAAAATTAAATACCAAGGCTGAAAAGTTGTCCGAATGCTGGCGACAAGAACCGTAGTCAAAGATAATAGAACTGCCGTGATAAAGAACTTCTCCCAGTTTATTTTCCTGCCAGTTTTATCAAAAAATTCGGCGAGAATGAATAGCGGTAAAAGTGCTCCGGTGGAGAATTTGATGCCGATTGAGAACAAATTACTTAACCATGATAATACTTTTTTCTTCTGCAAGAATAGATAAATTGATAATAAAATGAAGAATATCATCGGGATATCGTTATGCGCCGAAACCAAAGATTCGATTAAAACCAACGGGTTAAAAGCGAAAAATGCAACGTTGAGCAGTTTATTCTCGGGGAAAATCTTGGCGGAAATCTTGTAGGTTAAATAACAACTTCCTAAAAACGACATGCCCATTAAAATCTTGAACAGGAAAAAGGTTGGCAAAAAATAATCCATGCCGATAAAAGTTAAAGGCACGGTTAAAATGAGCCAACTTGGACCATATGGATAAAGCCGGTGGGTCCAGCGCATAAAGTTAAGCATCGGATCTTTTGGAAAATCCAAGGCGCTATAAAAGTACGGGAGCTGATGATAATGCGAAACAATTTTGGCGTCAAAAATATAGTTGAACAAATCGTAAGAAAAAGCGTTGTAGGACAATACCAAGATAACAGCAGTTAAAATTGTAAGAATCGCTAAGGTTTTGATTTTAAGCTGACCTTTTTTGGCAAGATACAGGAATGCACAATAAAAAATGAATAATAGAGACACGATGATAATAAAAATTAAGGTTGAAAGAGGCCGCTGGTAAAATCCGATGTGCTGCAGAGATTTTTCAATAGTTTGATAGACGGATAACCGCGAGAGGGTTAAGCTTAAATCAACTTGAGTAAAAGAGTAAGTGAAAAATCCTACCAACAGTAAAATGTAAGAGGAAAAAAGAAGCTTCAATTTGTTCATATGTTCTTGTATTTTCCCGAAATATCGTTTAACCTAATCCTGACTAAATCTTCCACCGCCTCCAGCGAATCTTTGACGGGACTGACTCTTCTACTCTCCACATACAGCCATTCAACCGGAACTTCTTTAATTTTGTAACCCATTTTTCGCGCCAACAGCAAAAGCTCAACGTCAAACCCGGCCTTAACCGAAGAGCCGGAAATCTTTTTAAAACCATTGTGCAAATTGCTAAGTTTGGTAAACAGTTTTTTGGCCCCGCTGTTTTTAAAGATTTTGAAGCCGCACTGAGTATCTTCAATTCCATTAAGCCCCACCAGAATTGTTCTTAAAATCATCATCCCCTTGGCCATTAGAATCCTCGTCCACGGCGCGCCTTTTCTTTGCGAACTGCGGCTGCCGATAACAATGTCAAACTTCTCAACGAAGGGCAAAAGTTTATTGATTTCTTCTATCGGCGTGGCCTGATCCATATCGGTGAACAACACATATTCGCCCTGGGCGTTAAGCATTCCCGCCGTTACCGCTCCCGCTTTCCCGGTATGCGGATTTTTGAGCAATTTGAACTTGGGGTTTTCTCTGACAAACTTTTCGGCAAACTCAACACTTCCGTCCGTTGAGCCGTCGTCAACGATGATTGCTTCGTATTCAAACTTTTGTTTCTCCAAAAAATGTTCTACTTTATCCAAAACGCCTTTTTGCAGGTTGGCCATTTCGTTGTAGGAGGGAATTACGACCGAAAGAAAAAGATTGCTCACAAAAAGATTATACAAGAAACATGATTTATAGACAAATCACTCTTGACAACATTAATCTTATATTATATAAAGTGTGACCTGCTCTTATTTATGTCTGCGGAAAATAAGATACATTGGTCCGAAGAAGATATACCAAGTCAAAAAGATAAGCGGGAAGGTATAAGAAACTCCGCCAAAGAATTTTATTCCAATCTTACCGGTAAAAAATTAGTGGCCGGTTTTCTTGGTCTGCAACTCTTGGACATCGCCATGACAAATGCGGATTTAACAATGTTTCATGGCGGTGAAACAAATTTTTTGGGAGGAGCTGAATTAATGAGCAGTCTTGGAACGGAGAATACAGAGCTTATAAAATTGGGAATTAGCACACTCCTGATTGGAGCATATATCCTTTCTTCAATACATGAAAAAGAGCTCCATATATTTAAATCAAGAATCAAATCAAAATATGTTACGGAAAAAACTCTTCAGGGACTAACGGCTCTTATGACCGGCATATTTCTATGGAATTCGTTTAATTTGGGCATCGATATAATTGCGAATATCAAATTCTAGGAATAATTATTACATCATTCCCTCACCCTGAACTTCTCTTCCGCCCATTTCCTTGGTAGTTTCCCTTAAAAATAGCGCTGAGAAAGCTCCGACGGCTGTAATGGCGGACGAGCAAAGGAAGACGACATTAAATGAAACCAGATTAGCTTTCATTGCCATCAAATACGCTGCCTGCCTTAAAACATTCGGGTCAAAAGTATTAATTACACTGTATCTTTGCACATTTACAATTCCCGCAGATACGCTGTTAGTAAGGATGGTGGCAAAAATTGCTACTCCAAAAGCGCCGGAGATATTCCGAACCAGCGCTAAAATGGAGGAGGCTACTCCAACTTCATGTAGCGGAACTGTTGATATTGCCGCATTGGTAATTGGCGCAAAAGTCAAACCAAGACCGAGGGCAAAAAGGGATAGTAAAATTGCGAAATGGGTAAAGGTCCAGGTTAAGTCAATGCCCGAAAAAAGAAATAAGATAAAGGCCGACCATGCTAGTCCGGCACAAACTACATACCGAGGAGAAAATCTGGCGGACAAACGGGCACCGCTTTGCGCGCCAATCATCATTCCCACCGCCATCGGCAAAAAAAGATAGCCGGTTTTTGTGACACTATAACCAAGATAGTTTTGGACGAAAATTGGCAGCAAAAATAACCCGCCAATCATTCCCATGAAGGTGATAAATGATACCAGTAGCGAAATGGCGAATTCCGGAATTTTGAAAAACTTTAAATCTACCACCGGCTCTTTCTGTCTTTGCTCAACCAGAATGAAGGCGACAAGCGAAACTGCGGTAACAACATATGCCGTTATGCTATTTATACTTAACCAACCCCAGCTTTGCCCTTGATCCAAAACCAAAACTAAAGTTCCCAAAGCAGCTCCCAATAAGAGTGATCCCCAGATGTCAAAATTCTTAATGCCCCTAATCTTTTTCACCGGTTCCTGAATATATTTCCAAGCCATAAAAGCACCCAGGATACCAATCGGAACGTTGATGTAGAAAACCGAACGCCAGGAAAAATTATCAATTAATGGACCACCCAATAAGGGACCAAAAACCGCTGCCACGCCAAAAACCGCCGACCACAGTCCCATCGCCTGAGCGCGTTTTTGCCTATCTTGAAAAGTATAAGCGATAATGGAAAGCGCCAATGGATAGTCTATGGAAACGGTGATTGCCTGTAAAATCCTAAAGATTATCATCTGTGGCAGGTTAGCCGAAAGCCCGGCGAAAACGGAGGAGATAATAAAGCCGATTATACCAAAAAGATATAACGGTTTCCGGCCGATTAAATCGCCCAGTTTGCCAAAGATCGGGACAAAAATCGCGTTGGCAATAATATAAGCGGTGGAAATCCAGCTGGCTTCGGAAATCGTAATACCAAAATCGGAGATCATCTTGGGTAAAGCCAGATTAACAACCGTGCCGTCAAGTCTGCCCAAGAAACTGGCGATCATTACGGTAAAAAGAATGATCCATTCGTGAGATTGGAATCCCCGTCTGGCTGTAGCTTTGACTTTCTTTTCCATAGGGCTTAAGGAGTATTGGTATAGACTGTCATTTTGGCAGACATACCATTTTTAATTTGCGGATAGCCAAAAGCATTAAATCTGGCGTAAACAATAAACTGTTGTGTCGGCCTTTCGCTGGAAACTGAGAACTGTAACTGTGTTTGCTTGGCGGTTGGACTGATTTCGTCAACGTATCCCCAAAATGTTTGTCCCGGGATTGCGTCCACCGTAAAAGAAACGACTTGTCCAACCTTTATCTTATCCAAGCCTTTATTTTCATCAATTGTTCCCGCGATGCGCATGTCGGCAAAATTAATCATTTCAACCACCGGAGTTTGGGAACTGGCAAGACTGCCAATGGCATTGTCGGTTGAAACGACTAAGCCGTCTTGATAGGCGTTTAACGAACTGGTTCCGACAATTGCTAAAGTATCGCCTTTTTTGACCCTTTCTCCTTCGTAGACTTTAACATCTATTATCGCTCCCGGCACTTCGGGAGAAATAGTGATAATCGGCGCCTGCACTAATGAATCTTCGATACTAACCCTGTCTCTTAACAACTGATAGCCAATATATCCGCCAATTAAGAGAACAGCGACTATTACCACTAATATCACTCTTAAGAATTGCGGATTTTTGATTTTGGCAATTAAGTTTTTCATATAATTGAATACAGTTTTGAAATAATTGATTGCGGATTAGTAATTACTTTATCGCTATCTAAAAGTCCGCTCATGACTTCCGTTTGTCCGTTAACCGTATCTCCGGTTGTAACTTTTTTAAGCACCGGCTTCCCATTTTCTAAAACCCAGACATAGGTATCCGAAAGCACAGTCCATGAAGGAACAAGAATTACTGATTGGTTAAAATTACTTTTGATAAGCACCGTTCCGCTTTGCCCCAATTTTACTGAACTTGGAAGATTATTGATTTTAACATCAACTCTGTAAACCTGGTCGCCGTTTGTAAGAGTTGTCTTTTGCGGATAGATTTTATCCACCACTCCCTGCAAAGTTTGGCCGCTTATTGCGTCCAGAGAAACCGTCACCGGATTGCCAACGCTGATAAAAGCGATTTCCTGTTGTCTGACGTTAGCACTAAAAACCATTGAAGTCGGATCTGCGACTACAAAACTGGTGACCGGTGTGATGCTAACTCCGGTCGTATTTACATCTTCATGTAAAACAATACCGTTGATGGGCGAAGTAAGCGTTGTCAGTTGCAGCGAATAATTGGCCAAATCAACACTTAATTGCGCTGAGTTTTGCGCCAAATTAGCGTTATCCACTAATCTTTTGACTGCGTCGTAAATAACTTGCGCTTCCGGAACCGCAGAATATCCTTGCTTATTGGTCTGATCCAACGTTGTTCTTTGCTGTCCCTCCAAAACGCCGGCGTTTTGGTTTTCCTGGACTTGACCGGTGGTATTTTGGCTAGCTTGATAGGTATTAGCCACAATTTGTAATTGTTTTTGCAAAGCGTAAGTATCCAGTTGGGCTATTGTTTGACCTTGGGAAATTGCGTCTCCTTCTTTAAACGGAAGATAAATTAATTTTCCGCCCATTTGGAAATTAAGAACAGCCTGGGTTTGCGCGGCGATACTGCCGGTTGCCAAAATCTGTTGGGAAATTGGATTGACGTTAACCGTTTCGGTTTTGGGCGAAGAAGCCGCATGAGCTAAAAATGTCACGGAAAAAATCCCGATAATTACCACAAAAATGGTGACAACGAGATATCTTAGAGTTTGTTTGTTGAATAATTTTTTCATAAACTTGCTGATTTTTGGGCTAAAGTTTCCAGAATTCTGAGCAAATCCAGTTTGTCTTGTTTTGAAAGATAGAATAAGAGCTTTTTCATTTTGCCCGCTCTTTGTTTTTCTACTTCTCTAAGTAATTTTTCTCCCGCTTTTGTCAAATTAATCCTGACAATTCTTCTGTCTTTAACGTCATTTTCTCTTCTGACTAGTTTTGCCAAGATTAATTTATCAACCAGCGCGGTTGCGGTTGGCATGGTGGTTGCAAAATGACTGGCAATATCTCCCATATGCGTTCCCGCTTTTTTCTTAATACACTCAAGCGCCTGACATTGCAACATGGTTGGATGGGAATGTTCAAAACCACCGGAGATACTGCCTTTGAAATCTCTGACTAATTTGAACATTGCTTCCAAAATCTGATCGTTTATTTCGTCTGCCATATTGTTAATTAGACTAATTGTTAGATAGTATAACTAATTTCACTCCAAAAGTCAATTGTTAGTTTTTAGATAGCTGTGATGATATAATATAGTTATGCCGCCATCGTCTAGTGGCCTAGGACGTCAGATTCTCATTCTGAAGATCGCGGGTTCAACTCCCGCTGGCGGTACCATATATAATTTTTAACATAATTTTCAAGATTAGCTTGTTCTGACAAGCTAATCTTAGGGTCGAGCCGAGCAATTTCCCGCTTTGTCTTTTCTATGCCCTCTTTATACTTTAAAAACAGAAATCGAGGCTGGAATTGCAGTTTTTGATACAATAAGATCAGGTTCGAGCCGACGGTCTTAATAATCAATTTTTTATCATCAGTATCCCCATTTTTGAATTTTTCCAGAGCTTCTAGGGCGAAATTAAAACCGTTTCTCCCAATCCTTCCCCACTCAGGATTAGATAAATCAGTTTGATCTAACTCTTTAACTATTTTGTTTTTTTCCATAAGTAACACTTTTTTCTTTTCTTTAAATTCATCATCAGATAATAAACTACCGTCTGAATTATCCGGAGATATCTTTAAAGCCAATAAGTTATTAATTCTTTTATTAACTCCGTCTGAGGCAGTCTGTAGCGCTTCGACGCTATCTTTAGAAGCAATTTGGTCATTACTCTTAACTTCTTCTAACGCCTCAAAAGCCCAATCCGCAAATTCAGGATCTAACTCAAATTTACCTAATTCCTCCTTAATCTGGTCTTCAAGTTTATCCGAAGAAACATATGGTTGTTGGCATTTTACAATTTTGTTTTTCTTAGAACAGCGGTAGTATGTAAAAACTTGAGAAGTACCGTTTCTGTATTTTTTAGTATGAGTTTCAACGGTAACGCAAAAGCTACATTCCCCGCATTTAATTATTCCGGCGAACGGAAAATCGTGTTTATGTTGTTTCCCTTTTGATTTATTGGATAAAATTTTCTGGAGTAACTCAAATTCATCATCAGTTATTAAAGCCGGATGATTTCCTTTATATAGTTTTCCCTTATAGATAAATTTACCTGCGTAAAAGGGATCGCGCAAATACCTATGCATAGATGTTTTACCAATAACATTTCCTTCAGGAGTTCTAATACCTAACTTTTCTACTTCTTGAGTTAATCTTTCAACGCTGTAATTACCGGTAAGCGCCATCCTAAACACTTTCTTCATCAGTGAAAAGTAAACAGGATGTGCGGAAATATCCCTCAATCCTTGATTTTTTTCGTGGTTGTTTATATATCCGGCTCTAGCTTTTCCAGGAAAATCCCCTCTTTCTGCCTTAAGTCTTAGGGAATCCTTAACGGTAACACTTTTATTGTCGTTTTCCAGTTTTGCTTGGGTGCATAAAAGATTAAGCATAAATTTATCATAAGGATTATTTATAAATGTCTGGTAAGGAGTAACAACTTCCAGAAGCTTTCCCTGATCCATTAAGTAAATAATTCTTCCTGTATCCACGGTGTTTCTGGATAAACGTGAGGGATTTAAAAGAATTATTCCGTTAGCTAATCCTTGCTCAATTAGATCAACCATCTCGTCAAAAACCGGTCTTCCGGGGCATTTGGCGGATTTTGATTCTTGCAAAGGCTCCCCTGTAATCTGCAATCCCCTTTGTTGGACAAAAGGAAGAAGGGTGTCCATTTGGTCAGTTAAAGACTGGACTTGTCTCTCGTCGGATTCGCTGCTTTTACGACAATAAATAACATAACTATTTATAGTTAAATTTGGTTCAAGTATGTTATTCATAAGTTAAATTTATATTCTTAGTCGGTTTTATTAAAATTCTCATTAAATTAAGAAAACTTTCTGCCTGTTCAGTAACTTCTTTTTCACTTAGTTGTATTCCATATTTTTTAAAATAGATTGTCTTAAATTTATCCAATAATTGTTTCTCTAAAGTAGACATTTTAATTTCATGCTATCTTATGCTTATGTTCATATGTGTACATTGTATGTACAAATATGTCTAGTGTCAAGGGGTTATAGTATTCTTCTTAGTCACCTTTAGAAATGAGGCTATGCTAAATTTTTCTTTATAAAAGTAGTTCTTACCGTTTAATTTACATTAGTAATGTACTCTGATAAACTAAGTTTAAGATGCAACCAATCACCCAATATATATTTTTTGATGAATCAGGTAAGCCAGAGATTTATTCCTCAAATGGAACCAATTTAGTCACAGCTGGAACTGCTACAAAATTCTTGATTCTTGCAGCTATTCGCTCTAAC